>JAEELE010000113.1 GCA_016288755.1 Oscillospiraceae bacterium | reverse complement strand
GCGAAACGGCCTCGCCGCGGATTTCAGCCCCAAGCCTCTGCCTGATCAGGCGGGCAACGGCATGCACATCAATCTCTCCGTCAAATCCGCCGACGGTCGCGATCTGCTGCCCCAGGTGATTGCGGGGATCATGGCGCGCATCTATGAGATCACAGCCTTCCTGAACCCGACCGAAAACTCTTATGCCCGTCTCGGCAGCCGAAAGGCCCCGGGCTGGATCAGCTGGTCCAGCGAGAACCGTTCCCAGCTTATCCGCATCCCCGCCGCCACGGGAGAGCTGCGGCGTGCCGAACTGCGTTCTGCCGATCCGGGGGTAAACCCCTATGTTGCCTTTGCCCTTCTGATCCACGCGGGGTTGGATGGCATTGAGGCGGGTCTCCCCCTGCCTGAGAGCGCAGATATCAACCTCTTCACTGCGCCGGAGGAGATACTGCGTCAGTTTCGGCATCTGCCCCGCTCGTTATCTGAGGCCAACGCCGCCGCACGGGAGAGTGTGTTTGTCAGCCGCCATCTGCTGAAAGCACTGATCGCCGCCTACTGCGACAGATAACCGCGCGAAAATGACGTGAGGAAACGGATTGCCACACCGGTGTGCGCACCGGTTCGCAATGACGGCGTTTCCTTTTCATCATGAACTGAGAAAGGAGGTGCAGCGTGTGATCTTTCAGGAGCGGACCTATTCTGTTCTGCTGGTGACAGTCTCGGAAAAACTGGATACGCAGATGCGCGCGCTGCTCCCCGAGACGGACTTTTTCCCGGTCAAAAGCGCACGGAGCGTGGGGCAGGCCCGCCGCATGCTGCTGGATTCGCGCTTTGATCTGGTGCTGATCCAGACGCCTCTTAAGGATGACTTCGGGACGCAGCTTGCCATCGACGTCTGCACCGACACCAGTGCCGGCGTCCTGCTTTTTGTCAAAAGTGAGCTGATGGAGAGTGTGAGCGTAAAGGTGCTGGAATACGGCGTCATGACCCTGCCGATGCCGACGAGCTCCGCCCTTGTGAGCCAGACACTCCGGGCCATGTGCGCCCAGCGGGAGCGCCTGCGCCGCATCGAAGCCAAGCAGCAGAGCCTGGAGGAAAAGATGCAGGAGATCCGCCTGGTCAACCGGGCCAAATGGCTGCTGATCGAGTGTCTCAGCATGACGGAGGACGAGGCCCACCACTACATTGAGCGCCAGTGCATGGATCAGCGCATCACCAAACGGCAGGCGGCGGAGAACATCATCAAAACCTACGGTTGACGCTTGACAAAGCTTTTCTGGCGGTGTATTTTCATATCGTTGAACAAGGACGTTCGTCCGGGTACAGTAATCCCGGATGAACGTCCTTCTCTATTTTTGGAGGGATACACCATGACCAAGTATGTTTTTGTGACCGGCGGCGTCGTGTCTGGCCTCGGCAAGGGGATCACGGCCGCGTCTCTCGGCAGACTTTTGAAAGCCCGCGGGCTCAAGGTCGCGGCGCAGAAGCTGGACCCCTACATCAACGTCGACCCCGGCACCATGAGTCCCTACCAGCACGGGGAGGTCTATGTCACCGAGGACGGGGCGGAGACCGATCTGGATCTCGGCCACTATGAGCGCTTCATCGACGAGGATCTCAACCGCTTTTCCAACCTCACCACCGGCAAGGTCTACTGGAACGTGCTCCAGAAGGAGCGCCGCGGGGAGTACCTCGGCGAGACCGTGCAGGTCATTCCGCATATCACCAATGAGATCAAGGACTTCATCTACGCCGTCGGAAACAAGACGAATGCCGACGTCGTCATCACCGAGATCGGCGGCACCACCGGCGATATCGAGAGCCAGCCCTTCCTCGAGGCAATCCGGCAGTTAGGGCATGAGGTCGGGCGCGAGAATACGCTCTATATCCACGTCACGCTCGTGCCCTATCTGAAGGCGTCCGGCGAGCACAAGTCCAAGCCGACGCAGCATTCGGTCAAGGAGCTGCAGGGCTTCGGCATCTCGCCCGATATCATCATTCTGCGCACGGACGAGCCGATCACCGACAGCAGCATCTTCTCGAAGATCGCGCATTTCTGCAATGTCAAGCCCGACTGCGTGATCGAGAACCGCACGCTGCCGAATCTCTACGAGGCGCCGCTGATGCTCGAGCAGGCGCATCTCTCGGAGATCGTCTGCCGGGAGCTGCATCTGGAGACGCCCGCGCCCGATCTGACCGAGTGGTCGCAGATGTGCGCGCGCATCGCAAACCCGCAGAAAACCGTGACGATCGCGCTGGTCGGCAAATATGTCCAGCTGCACGATGCGTATTTGTCGGTCGCGGAGGCGCTGCACCACGCGGGCTACAGCCTCGGCGCCTCGGTGCAGATCGACTGGATCGACTCCGAGCAGATCACCCCGGAGAATGCCGGAACGCTGCTCGCACACGCAGACGGCATCCTGATCCCCGGAGGCTTCGGCAAGCGCGGCATCGAGGGCATGATCGCCGCGGCGCAGTATGCGCGGGAGCAGAAAAAGCCGTATCTCGGCATCTGTCTCGGCATGCAGATCGCGGTGATCGAATTTGCACGGCATATCGCAGGGCTGTCCGATGCGCACTCGGGCGAATTTGCGCCGGACTGCGCGCACAAGGTGATCGACTTCATGCCCGGGCAGTCCGACAGCATCGACAAGGGCGGCACGCTGCGGCTCGGGAGCTACCCCTGCGTGATCGCGCCGGAAACGGTGATGGCACGCTGCTACGGCTGCACGGAGATCGCCGAGCGCCACCGCCACCGCTATGAGTTCAACAACGATTTCCGCGGTGTGCTGACGGACGCGGGGCTCTGCATCAGCGGCACCTCGCCCGCGGGCGATCTGGTCGAAACGGTCGAGCTGAAGGAGCATCCGTTCTTTGTCGGCGTGCAGTTCCATCCGGAGTTCAAGAGCCGCCCGAACAAGCCGCATCCGCTGTTTTTCGGGCTGATCTCGGCGGCCTTGAATGCGGAATGCGGAATGCGGAATGCGGAATGAAAGCGCGAGGATGATACAATGCTGGATAATATACACGAGGAATGCGGGCGGACAGTGCCCGCTGCCGATCTGACGACCGGCGGGTTCACAGTAGAATCGGGCGCATTTTCCCACGACAAGCCGCACGAGGAATGCGGTGTATTCGGTGTCGTGACAAACCAGCCGGAGGACCTCGCACACCTGACCTACTGCGGCTTATTCGCGCTGCAGCACCGCGGGCAGGAGGGCTGCGGCATCTCCCTCAACGACGACGGCGTCTTCACCACGCACAAGGATTTGGGGCTCGTATCGCAGGTCTTTACCCCGGAGGTGATCGGCGCCTTCCCGAAGGGCTGCATGGCAGTCGGGCACACGCGCTACGGCACCACCGGCGGCAATCAGCGCCGCAACTGTCAGCCGATGGAGGTCAACCACCAGAAGGGCAAAATGGCGCTCGTGCACAACGGAAATCTCAGCAATGCCGCCGCGCTCCGCAGTGCACTCGAGCAGCGCGGCGCGATTTTCCACACCACGAGCGACACCGAGATCATCGCCTACATCATCACGCAGGCGCGCCTGCAGACGGACTCGATCGAGGATGCCGTGCGCATCGCGGTCTCGCAGCTCGAGGGCGCCTTTTCGATGATCGTCATGTCTGCGCAGAAGCTGATCGCCGTGCGTGACCCCCACGGCTTCCGTCCGCTCTGCATCGGGACGCTGCCCGGCGGCGGGTATGCCGTTGCCTCGGAGAGCTGCGCGCTCGCGGCGGTCGGTGCGGAATTTCTCCGCGATATCGAGCCCGGCGAAATGCTCATGCTGACGCAGAACGGCGCGCCCGTCTCCGACCGCCGGTTTGTCGGCACGGCGCCGCGCAGAAGCTGCATTTTTGAGTATATTTACTTTGCCCGCCCGGATTCGGTTCCGGACGGCGTTTCCGTTCACGCGGCACGCAAAAAGGCGGGCGCGATTCTCGCGCAGGCACACCCCGCCGACGCGGATTTCGTCATCGGCGTGCCGGATTCCGGGCTCGACGCGGCACTCGGCTTCGCGGAGCAGTCCGGCATCCCTTACGGCATCGGGCTCATCAAGAACAAATACATCGGGCGGACCTTCATTGCGCCGACCCAGACCGAGCGCACCAATGCGGTCAGCTTAAAGCTCAGTGCGATCCGCGAAACGGTCGCGGGCAAACGCATCGTGCTGATCGACGATTCGATCGTGCGCGGCACGACCAGCCGCCGCATCGTGAGTCTGCTGCGGGCAGCGGGCGCGAAGGAGATCCACATGCGCATCTCGGCGCCGCCCTTCCTGCACCCCTGCTATTACGGCACCGACATTGATTCCGAGGAGAATCTGATCGCCTGTCACCACAGCGTGCCGGAGATCGCGCAGATCATCGGCGCGGATTCCCTCGGCTTTCTGCCGACAGCCGCGCTGCCGGAGCTCGTCGGGCATTCCGGCATCTGCACGGCATGCTTCACCGGCGATTACCCCACACCGGTCGATACCGCCGAATGCCGCGACCGCTTCGAGAAGAAGCTGCACAGCGAGAAATGAGGAGCAGGGAAAAGAATAAAGAAGAAAGAATAATGAATAATAGCGGTATCGCATGTTTGCAAGCAAACTGCGCAGTTTTGCGTTGCAAAACGTGCGCTTGCGCGGATGGATTTGAATGGGCTCCGCCCAAACCCGCTGTGTACCCGCCGTTTCAGCAGCGAAAGCATGGATGACGGAACAACTCCTCACTTCTCACTTCTCATTTCTCACTTTTTTCATGATTGACTTTTGCTGCACAATATGCTAACATAGAGTTATCAACCATAAGGAGATGCTTTGCCATGAATATTTCACAGCGTGAGGCACTGGAGCTGATCGAATCCGACGATATCAAATTCGTGCGGCTTTCCTTCTGCGATGTTTACGGTGTCCAGAAAAATGTCTCGATCCAGTCGGGCGAGCTCGCGCGTGCCTTTGAATCCGGCATCGCGTTTGACGCCTCCTCGATCGCGGGCTTCCGCGACGAATCCAATTCCGACCTGCTGCTCTTCCCCGACCCGACCACGATGACCATGCTGCCGTGGCGTCCCTCCCGCGGAGGTGTCGCACGCTTCTTCTGCGATATCCGCAATCCCGACGGCACGCCCTTCTCCGCAGACTGCCGCCAGCTCCTCACGCAGACCGTCGAGCTGTACAGCAAGGAGGGGCTCCGCTGCGATTTCGGTGCTGAGTGTGAATTTTACCTCTTCAAGTGCGACGAGAACGGCGAGCCGACCGACATCCCGCTCGACCGCGCCGGCTATTTCGATATCGCGCCGGCAGATGCGGGCGAAAACGTCCGCCGCGAAATCTGCATGACGCTCGAGTCGATGGGGCTCCAGCCCGAGCGCTCGCACCACGAGCAGGGTCCCGGGCAGAACGAGATCGACTTCCGCTACAGCGCCCCGCTGCAGGCTGCCGACAATGTCATCACGTTCAAGCAGGTCGTCAGCACGGTCGCGGCGCGCAGCGGGCTCTCCGCATGCTTCTGCCCCAAGCCGATCGACGGCGCGCCCGGCAACGGCTTTCACATCAATGTTTCCGTGGGGCGCACCGGGACCGACGAAGCACACGACGAGGAACTGTTCCGCTCGTTCATGGCGGGACTGCTCGAGCACACCCCGGAGATGACCGCGGTGTTCAATCCGCTGGCGCGCTCCTATGCGCGTCTGGGGCACGAAAAGGCGCCTGACCGCGTTTCGTGGTCGCCGAATAACCGTTCTCAGCTCATCCGCATCCCCGCAGCACCGATCGCGCACCGCCGCATGGAGCTGCGCTCGCCGGATGCCTCTGCGAACCCCTATCTCGCCTTCGCGCTGGTCATGCACGCGGGGCTCGACGGCATCCGCCGCGGGCTGACCCCGCCGCCCTCCTGCGACAAGAATCTGCTCGACGTCTCCGAGGAGATCCGTGCGCAGTACCGCGCACTGCCGACCAGCCTTGCCGAGGCGAAGCAGCTCGCGGCAGAGAGCGTCTTCATGCAGCAGGTTCTGCCGAAGCATCTCCTGAAAGCCTTGACGGAGGAGTGAGTGCATGGCGGGCTGGTATCACCAGAAGGAGATTTACGTCATTTCCTCGAATGAGAGCTTTCCCCGCTATGTCCGCGAAAACCTGCCCGACGGCGACTACAGTGTCTCGGGCTGGGCACGCTCGGGCACGGAGGCGCGGCAGCTCCTGATCGGGCGCAGCTTTCCGGTCGTGCTGGTCAATATCCCCCTCTCCGACGAAAACGGCGCCGAGCTCGCTGCCGATCTGACAGAGCGCACCCCGGGCGGCATCATCGCCGTGGTGAAGGCGGAGCAGGAGCAGGAGGTGCGGCAGTATCTCGAGCCGCAGGGCGTGTGCGTGCTGGGCAAGCCGTTTCCCCATGCAGCCTTTCATCAGGCGCTCTATGACGCGGCTGCGGTCAGTGCCCGGATGCAGGCAGTCACGGCGGAGAACGCCCGCCTGCAGATGCGCCTTGCCGATCTGCGCATCATCAACCGCGCCAAATCCGCGCTGATGCAGTATCTCGGCATGACCGAGGAGCAGGCGCACCGCTATATCGAGCAGGAGGCAATGAATCAGCGCATCACCAAGCGCAAGGCTGCGGAAAATATCCTAAAAACCTACGAGGAGCAGACGTGAATCTTTGGGCAAATCGTAAAACCTTGTGAAATTTCTGACAATCTCTTGACTTTCGTCGGAAATTGTGCTATCATGTATCACAGAAAGCAGCAACGGCGCTGTTCGGGTGAATCCCGAAGTGCCGCTGCTGTTTTTTTATGCATCGAAATGAAAGGATGATTCAACATGAAACCGACTGAGCTCTTCGGAAGCCTCGTATTCAACGACAATGTCATGCAGGAGCGCCTGCCCCGCGCGGTCTACAAGTCCCTGCACGAGACCATCGCCAACGGCAAGGACCTTGACCCGACCGTTGCGGACGTGGTCGCCAGCGCGATGCGCGAGTGGGCGGTCGAAAACGGTGCGACCCACTACACCCACTG
Organism: Oscillospiraceae bacterium; assembly: GCA_016288755.1. Lineage (GTDB taxonomy): Bacteria > Bacillota > Clostridia > Oscillospirales > Ruminococcaceae > Firm-04. The sequence goes on along the minus strand of JAEELE010000113.1, from coordinate 17,138 downwards.
GTTCCAGCCGATGACCGGCATCACCGCAGAGAAGCACGACAGCTTCCTCTCCCCGGACGGCAACGGCGGCGCGATCCTCGAATTCTCCGGCAAGGAGCTCATCAAGGGCGAGCCGGACGCATCGTCCTTCCCGTCGGGCGGTCTGCGCGCGACCTTCGAGGCAAGAGGCTATACCGCATGGGACCCGACCTCCTATGCGTTCATCAAGGAAAACAGCCTGTGCATCCCGACCGCGTTCTACAGCTACAGCGGCGAGGCACTGGATAAAAAGACCCCGCTGCTGCGCTCGATGGAGGCAGTCAACGATCAGGCGATCAAGGTGCTGCATCTGCTGGGCTTTGACGATGTGCAGCATGTCACCGGCACGGTCGGTCCCGAGCAGGAGTATTTCCTGATCGACCGCGAGCTCGCAAAGCAGCGCAAGGACCTGATCTTCACCGGCAGAACGCTCTTCGGCGCGAAGGCTCCGAAGGGGCAGGAGATGGAGGATCACTATTTCGGCGTCATCCGTCCGCGCGTACAGGCGTTCATGCGCGAGCTGAACGACGAGCTCTGGAAGCTGGGCATCTACGCCAAGACCGAGCACAACGAGGTCGCGCCGGCACAGCATGAGCTCGCACCGGTCTACACGACGATGAATGTCGCGTGCGACCATAACCAGCTGATGATGGAGATGATGAAGCGCATCGCCGAGAAGCACGGTCTGACCTGCCTGCTGCACGAGAAGCCCTTCGCAGGCGTCAACGGCTCGGGCAAGCACAACAACTGGTCGCTCTCGACCGACACCGGCATCAACCTCTTCGCGCCGGGCAAGACCCCGGAGCGCAAGCGCCTCTTCCTGCTGATGGTCGCAGCCGTTGTCGCGGCAGTCGACGCGCATCAGGATCTGCTGCGCATGTCGGTCGCATCGGCGGGCAACGACCACCGTCTCGGTGCCAACGAGGCGCCGCCCGCAATCGTGTCGGTCTATCTGGGCAATGAGCTCCAGCTCCAGCTCGAGGCTGCCGCAGAGGGCAGAGATGAGGAGACCCACCGCGAGACCTTCGCGACCGGCGTGCATGTCCTGCCCGATTTCAAGAAGGACACCGGCGACCGCAACCGCACCTCCCCGATGGCATTCACCGGCAACAAGTTCGAGTTCCGTATGCTGGGCTCTGAGAATTCGATCGCCGATACCAATATCGCGCTGAACACGATCTTCGCCGAGGCACTTGCCGATTTCGCAGAGCGTCTCGAGAAGGCTTCGGATATCGCCGCAGAGGTGCAGGCGATCCTCGCGGATACGCTCAAGGCGCACGGCAGGATCATCTTCAACGGCAACAACTATTCCGAGGAATGGGTCGCCGAGGCAGAGCGCCGCGGGCTGCTCAATCTGCGGACCACCGCCGATGCGATGCACGCCTTCGCAACGGACAAGAACGTCGCACTGTTCAGACGCTTCGGCGTTTACAACCACAGCGAGATCGTCTCGAGAAAGGATATCCTGCTTGAGAATTACACCAAGCTGATCGCGATCGAGGCGAACACGATGATCGACATGGCAAAGACGCAGATTCTGCCGGCAGCCTTTGCATACGGGCAGGCACTTGCGAAGTACGCGCTGGAGAAGAAGTCGCTCGGCGTGCAGGGCGTCGCAGAGACCGACCTGCTGCGCAGAGTCAGCGCACTGAGCGATGAGATCGCAGCAAAGACCGAGGCGCTCGAGAATGTGATGCTCGGGCTCTATGACACGGAGCATCCGTCCTACTACTGCCGCGACGAGGTCATTCCGGCGATGAACGCACTCCGCGCCGCCGCAGACCAGCTCGAGCCGATGATGGCAAAGGAATATCAGCCCTATCCGACCTACGCCGAGCTGCTCTACAGCGTCTGAGCGCGGGGAGCCCCCGCTGGCATTTCCCTCCGGGCACATTTACGCAGAGCCTTCCAAGATGCGTAATTGCACGGCGCTGTCGCGCCTTCTGAGGGCGTAATCCCCCCCAGCCCGGAGCCCGGGCAGGCATTTCCCTCCGGGCACATTTACGCAGAGCCTCCCAAGATGCGTAATTGCACGGCGCTGTCGCGCCTTCTGAGGGCGTAATCCCCCCCAGCGGGGAGCGCCCGGAGCAGGAGGGAATCACCTCCGGCTTTCCGCCGAACTCACGGCAGCGCATCTCAAAAGTTTTGGTCGAGCTTTTTCAAAAGCTCGCGGGTCGAGGGCAGAGCCCTCGTCGCGGCTCGCAAGCCGCGAAACTCCCCTGCTGCGATTCGCTTTAAGAGCTCGCAGGCTTGGGCGCCTGCGATAGAGGCGCCCATTCTAAAATCCGCAGCGCGAAGCGCTGCCACCTTATTCAACACTCACCAGCAGCAAACATTCAGCAAAAACATTCAGTGAAAAAACGGCGCCGCATTGCTCTCCCGCAATGCGGCTCGCCGTGTAGATTTAAGGAAATGAGGAGGCTTGCGGCATGGATGCAAGAGCAGGCTGTCTGGTTCTGGAAAACGGTGCGGTTTTTCAGGGCATGCGCATCGGCGCGCAAAAAAACATCATCGCGGAGGCGGTGTTCACGACCGGCATGAACGGCTACCTCGAAACACTGACCGACCCGAGCTATTTCGGGCAGGCAGTCGTGCAGACCTTCCCGCTGATCGGCAATTACGGCGTGATTCAGGCGGATTTTGAGGCGAAGCAGCCGTTTCTCTCGGCATATCTGGTCTCGGAGCTCTGCGGCGAGCCGTCCAATTTCCGCTGCGGCGGGCGGCTCGGCGACTGGCTCGCGGCAAACGGCATCCCCGGGCTCTGCGGCATCGACACGCGGCGTCTGACCCGTATCCTGCGCGAAAACGGCACGATGAACGCGATGCTCTGCGACAGCCCGGAGCAGGCGGACCCCGATGCACTCAGCGCCTACCGCGTGGCCGACGCGGTCGCACACACGACCTGCCAATCGGCATACACCCTCGGCGATGCGGACGCTGAATATCACGTCGCGCTGCTCGATCTCGGCGCAAAGGCGAATATCGCGCGCAGCCTTGTGAAGCGCGGCTGCCGCGTCACGGTGCTCCCGGCGTTTACCCCCGCCGCGGAGATCGCAGCGCTGCACCCCGACGGCATCATGCTCTCCAACGGTCCGGGCGACCCCGCCGAAAATACGGCGATCATCGCGGAGCTGAAAGCGCTGACCGCATACAACATCCCGATCATGGCGATCTGCCTCGGGCACCAGCTGCTCGCGCTCGCGAACGGCATGCAGACCGCGAAGCTGAAATTCGGGCACCGCGGCGTCAATCAGCCGGTGCGCGACCTGACGACCGGGCATCTCGCGATGACCTCGCAGAACCACGGCTATCAGGTGCTCTATACTGAGACAGATGCCGTGCTGCAGCGCTTTGTCAATGTCAACGACGGCACCTGTGAGGGGCTGCAGTACCGCGATTTCCCCGGGCTTTCGGTGCAGTTTCACCCCGAGGCATGCGCGGGTCCGCAGGATACCGAATGGCTGTTTGACGAATTTTTGCAGATGATGGAGGTGCCGTCATGCCGCTGAACCGTGAGATCAAAAAGGTGCTGGTGATCGGCTCGGGTCCGATCGTCATCGGACAGGCTGCCGAATTTGACTATTCCGGCACGCAGGCATGCCGCGCGCTCCGCGAGGACGGCATCGAGGTCGTGCTGGTCAACTCCAACCCCGCGACGATCATGACCGACAGTCAGATGGCAGACCGCATCTACATGGAGCCGCTGACCGCCGAGGTGCTCCGGCGCATCTGCCTGAAGGAGCAGCCCGACAGCATTCTCTCCGGGCTCGGCGGGCAGACCGGGCTCAACCTCTGCGCAGAGCTTTCGGCGAGCGGATTCCTGCAGAAGCAGGGCATCCGGCTGCTCGGCGCAAGCCCCGAAACGATCGCGAAGGCAGAGGACCGGAAACTCTTCAAGGAGACGATGGATTCGATCGGGCAGCCCTGCATCCCCTCGGGCATTGCAGAGGACATCGACACTGCAAAGCGTCTCGCCGCGGAGATCGGCTACCCGGTGATCGTCCGCCCGGCATATACGCTCGGCGGCACGGGCGGCGGCATCGCGGAGACGGAGGCGGAATTTGCAGAGATCGCCGAAAACGGTCTGCGCCTCTCGCCGATTCACCAGATTCTGGTCGAGCGCTGCATCGCGGGCTGGAAGGAGATCGAGTTTGAGATCGTGCGCGACGCGGACGGCAACAAGATCACGGTCTGCTCGATGGAAAATCTCGACCCTGTGGGCATCCACACCGGCGACAGCATCGTCATTGCACCGGCGGTCACGCTCGCGGACAAGGAATATCAGATGCTGCGCACCGCCGCACTGAACATTGCAGAGGTGCTGAAGATCGAGGGCGGCTGCAACTGTCAGTTCGCGCTCAGCCCCGATTCGTTTGAATACGCCGTGATCGAGGTCAACCCGCGCGTGTCGCGCTCCTCGGCGCTCGCATCAAAGGCGACGGGCTATCCGATCGCGAAGGTCGCGGCGAAGATCGCGGTCGGCTACCGGCTCGACGAGATCGCCAACCGCGTCACCGGCAAGACCTCGGCGGCATTTGAGCCCGCGCTCGACTATGTCGCGGTGAAGATGCCGAAATTCCCGTTCGAGAAATTCGCGGGGGCGTCGCACCGGCTCGGCACGCAGATGAAGGCGACCGGCGAGGTCATGGCAATCTCCGATACCTTTGAATCGGCGCTGCTGAAAGCCCTGCGCGGCGCGGAGGTCAAGCACAGCGCACTGCTCGTTCGCGCACTGCGGAGCACGCCCGCTGCGGAGCTGACCGAGCATCTGACCCATGCGGACGATATCCGCCTGTTCGCGGTCGCAGAGAGCATCCGCCGCGGCATATCGGTCGACGAGATCGCGGCGCTCTCGAGAATCGACCGCTGGTTCCTGCACAAGATCGCAAATCTCGTGCAGTGCGAAATGCAGCTCGAGGCCGAGCCGCTCACCGAAGAGATCTACCGCGGCGCCAAGCGTCTCGGCTACCCCGACGCGGCGATCTGCGCGATCTCCGGGCAGGAGATCCCCTGCGCGCCGATCAGACCGGTCTACCGCATGGTCGACACCTGCGCGGGCGAATTTGAAGCGGAAACGCCCTATTTCTACAGCGTGTGCCGCCCGGGTGAGGATTTTGACGAAGCCGCGCTCCATCTCGCCGACAAGCCGCACAGGACGGTCGTCGTGCTCGGTTCGGGACCCATCCGCATCGGGCAGGGCATTGAATTTGACTATTCCGCAGTGCACTGCGTGCAGATATTGAAGCAGCGCGGCTATGAAGCGGTGCTGATCAACAACAACCCAGAGACGGTCTCGACCGATTTCGACACCGCAGACCGGCTCTATTTCGAGCCGCTGACCGCCGAGGACGTGCTGCCGATCCTTGCACTGGAAAAGCCCGTCGGCGTGGTGACCGCATTCGGCGGACAGACCGCGATCCGGCTGGCGCGCGCGGTCGAGGAGGCTGGCTTCCGGCTGCTCGGCTCCGATGCGGACAGCATTGATCTGGCGGAGGACAGAGAGCGCTTCGATGCGCTGCTCGAGACATGCGGCATCGCAAGACCGCGCGGCTGCACGGTCTATACGCTCGATGAGGCGAAGCACGCGGTTCAGCAGCTCGGGCTCCCGGTCCTGGTGCGCCCCTCCTATGTGCTGGGCGGGCAGAATATGAACATCGCCTTTGAGGAGCGCGACGTCATCGCCTTCATGGAGCGCATTCTGGCGGGCGGCATCGACAACCCCGTGCTGATCGACCGCTACATCAAGGGCACCGAGATCGAGGTCGACGCGGTCTGCGACGGCACCGATATCCTCATCCCCGGCATCATGGAGCATATCGAGCGCACGGGCGTGCACTCGGGCGATTCGATCGCGGTCTGTCCGCCGGTGCACATCGACGACGACATGCGCCGCACCATTCTCACCGCGACGAAAAAGCTCTGTCTCGGGCTGCACGCGGTCGGGCTCGTCAATCTGCAGTATATTGTCGAGGGGCAGTCGCTCTATGTGATCGAGGTCAACCCCCGTGCCTCGCGCACCGTGCCCTTCATGAGCAAGCTGACCGGGCTCCCGCTCTGCGACTGCGCGATGCGGGTCTGCCTCGGCGAAAAGCTCGCCAGCATGGAATACGGCACGGGCTATTACAAGCTGCCGCCCTATACGGCGGTGAAGGTGCCGGTGTTCTCGTTCGGCAAGATCGGCGGCGAATCGCAGCTCGGACCCGAAATGAAATCGACCGGCGAGGTCATCGGTATCGGCAAGACGCTGACCGAGGCGCTCTATAAGGGGCTGCGTGCGGCGGGCTACCGGCTCGAGGATTCGGGCAAGAACAAAAACGGCGTGCTGCTCACGGTCTGCGATGCGGATAAGCCCGACATCGTCGAGATCGCGCGGCAGTTTGCAAGGCGCGGCTTCCTGCTCTATGCGACAGCCGGCACGGCGGAGGCGCTCACCCGCGCAGGGCTCGCGGTGCATGTGCTCGCAAAGCTCCATTCGGGCGACAACGAGACCTTCTCGCTCATGGAGAGCGGCGCCATCCGCTACATCGTCTCGACCGACGCGAGCGCGCGCATGGCTGCCCGCGACGGCGCAAAGATCAGGAAAAAGGCGGCGGAGCTCGGCATCCCCTGCCTGACCTGCACCGATACCGCAAAGGCACTGGCAAACTGCCTGCACACGGGGTATCGCGATTCTAATGTGGAGTTGATCAATATGAACCATCTGAGAACGGCAAAGCGCCGCATCGCATTCGTGAAGATGCACGGCTGCGGCAATGACTATATCTATGTGAACTGCATGGAGCACCGCATCTCGGCGCCGGAATCGCTCGCGGTGCAGCTTTCCGACCGGCATTTCGGCATCGGCGGCGACGGGCTCGTGCTGATCGAATCGAGCACGGTCGCGGATGCGAGAATGCGGATGTTCAATCTCGACGGCAGCGAGGGCAACATGTGCGGCAACGCGATCCGCTGCGTCGCAAAGCTGCTCTATGACAGCGGCACCGTCACCGACAAGACCGTCACGATCGAGACAAAGAGCGGTCTGCGCACGGTGCAGGTCACCACGCAGGACGGCGTCGTGACCAAGGCTGCGGTCAACATGGGGCAGGCGATCTTTGACCCCAGGCGCATCCCGGTGCTGTTTGAGGGCGACGAGATGATCGCGCAGCCGCTGACCGTCAACGGAAAGGAGTACACCGTCACCTGCGTGTCGATGGGCAACCCGCACTGCGTCATCTTCGGCGACGACCCCGAGCAGCTCGATCTGACGCAGATCGGTCCGGAATTCGAGCATCACCCGGCATTCCCCGAGCAGGTCAACACCGAATTCGTGCAGGTGATCGACCGGCACACGCTGCGGATGCGCGTCTGGGAGCGCGGCTCCGGCGAGACAATGGCGTGCGGCACCGGCGCCTGCGGGTCGGTCGCGGCTGCCGTGAAGAACGGCTTCTGCGACCCCGACACCGATATTACGGTGCACCTGAACGGCGGCGATCTGGTCATTCGCTATACCGAGGAAGCCGTGACGATGACCGGCGAGGCAGTGCTGGTCTTCCGCGGCGAGATCGAAGTGTGAGGTGCGGATATGAAGGTCAATCACAACGCGCTGGCGCTGGAGCAGAACTATCTGTTCTCTGAGGTCGCAAGGCGTCTGCGCGAATTTCAGGCGGCAAATCCCGACCGCCGGCTCTTGAAGCTCAGCATCGGCGACGTGACCCGCCCGCTGCCCGCCGTCATCACCGACGAGATGAAGGCGGCGGCAGAGGATATGTCCCATGCCGAAACCTTCCACGGCTACGGCGCAGAGCAGGGCGAGGCATTCCTGCGCGAGGCGATCGCGGGCTACTACGCAAAGCGCGGCACGGCGCTCGACCCGGATGACATTTTCATCAGCGACGGCGCAAAGAACGATCTGGGCAATCTCTGCGATCTGTTCGACGCCGACAACACTGTGCTGCTGCCCGACCCGGTCTATCCGGTCTACTACGACACGAGCATCATGTCCGGGCGGCGCGTGGTCTTTGCGGCGGGCTCCCGCGAAAACGGCTTTCTGCCGATGCCTGCGCCGGACGTGCACGCGGATATCATCTATCTGTGCTCGCCGAACAACCCGACCGGCGCGGTCTACAGCAGAGAGCAGCTCGCGGAGTGGGTCGCCTATGCGCAGAAAAACGGCGCCGTGATCCTCTTCGACGCCGCCTATGAGGCATATATCCGCGACCCGGCGCTGCCGCACAGCATCTACGAGATTCCCGGGGCGGAGACCTGCGCGATCGAGATCAACTCGCTCTCGAAGACCGCGGGCTTTACCGGGGTGCGCTGCGGCTGGACGATTGTGCCCAAGACGCTGCAATTCGACGGCGCGTCGCTGCATCAGATGTGGTTCCGGCGCACCGCGACCAAATACAACGGCTGCTCGTATATCATTCAGCGCGCGGCGGCGGCTGTCTTCACCGAGGCAGGACAGCAGGCGGTGCACGCCGATGTGGATTATTACATGGAGAACGCGCAGATCCTGAAGGCGGCGCTGAACCGCGCGGGCATTTTCTCGACCGGCGGCGAAAACGCGCCCTATGTGTGGTTTGCCGCCCCGAACGGCGCGGATTCATGGGACTGCTTCGACCGGCTGCTCAGCCGCTGTGCAATCGCCGGGACGCCGGGCGCGGGCTTCGGCAAAGCAGGACAGGGCTGGATGCGGTTTTCGTCCTTCGGCACACGCGAGACCGTTCTCGCGGCGGCAGCGCTGCTGGAGAAGATATCTCCGGCGGAGTTCTGACGGAAATCTCCGGACGCCCCAATATAGAAATGCAGATGCTCCGGCAAGGGCATCTGCATTGTTTGCAGTTGACAGGCGATACCGCCTTCGGAGCGCCTGACACCGGGCGCTTCGCTTGCGCCAAGCATCAGCTGCGCGAAGCTCTTATGACGGTTCAGATGATTGTGACCGGATGAGCCATAGAATCCAAACCGCCGAAACAGTCAATGACCCGAAACACAAAACCGCTCCCGGCGCATCGGAACAGCACCGGGAGCGGTTCAGTTATCTGCCGACCCGTTCGAGCAGCGACGGGTCGCCGTATTCAAAATCGAAGGTGCGGTAGGCATTGATGACCACGGTCTCGCCGAGCAGATCAATGCGCGGGGTCCGGACGCCGTAGTTCATGTGCACATGCCCGTGGATGAAGTATTTCGGGCGGAATTCCGCGATCAGCGTGCGCAGCGCCGCAAAGCCGCGGTGACAGAGATCCTCGCCGTCGTGGAAATCCTGCACGGGCGCATGGGTGACGAGGATATCGAAGCCGCCGGTGCGCATGAGCTTGAACCGCAGCCTTTTGATGCGTTTTTCCATTTCCCGCTCGGTATACTGATATGCGCCGGGACGGTAACGCATGGAGCCGCCGAGCCCGAGCACCCGGATGCCCTCGTGCACGAAAATCTTGTCCTCGATGCAGAAGCACCCTTCCGGCGGCATTGCCTTGTATTTTTCGTCGTGATTGCCGTGCACATAGAGCAGCGGCACATTGGAAAAGGTCTCGACAAAGGAGAGATACTGCGGATGCAGGTCGCCGCAGGAGAGGATCAGGTCATAGCCCTTCAGCCGCCCGGGCTTGTAATAATCCCAGATCGCCTGCGACTCCACATCCGACATCACCATTATTTTCATACTTACCCCTTTTTTCACAGGCAGAGGGAGGAGGGAGGAGGGAGGAAGGAGAAAGTCTGGTTCGCAGTGAGGAGTGAGAAGTGAGGAGTGAGGAGTTGTTCCGTCACCTTCGCTTTTTGCTGAATCGGCGGAACATCGGAGTTTGAGGCGAGAGCCTCATTCAAAATCCGTCCGCGCATCGCACGCCTTACCTCCTACCTCCTAACTCCTACCTCCTAACTCCTACCTCCTACCTCCTGACTCTTGTGATCTGCCTGTTGCTCACTGCCTGTTTTATGCTGTTTCCTCGGGCGGCTTGAAGCTGTGCCACTTGGCGAACTCGCGGAACTGCGGACGCAGCTCGCTGACCTCGGGCAGCCTGCCGACGACATTGTCCGGCAGCCAGTCCGCGCGGATGATCTCCTCCGCGGTGAGCGTGCGCCCCTCCTCGAGCCTGACTGTGCCGTCCTGCCCGTAAATGAGCCCCGTGAACGGGGAGAAGCCGCCCTTTGTCATCTGCTCCTGCACCAGCTGCACGAGCTTTTTTGTGCCCACAGGCAGCCGTCCGGAATACGCGACGTCGATCGCGCCCGAGCTCATACCCCAGTAGTAATTCAGCGCCTGCGTTTCGTTGTCGTTGCCGTCGTTTTTCCATGCGCCGATCAGCACGGAGCGCACCAGATCGGCATAGAGGCTGCCCCAGTTCCACACCGGCGCCGCCAGCCGGAAGCAGCTCCCGCCGTAAATGCCGTAGAGCCCGAAGCCGGTGTCGTCGTCGCGCGGCGCGCTGATGTCGCGGTCGGAGATCAGGTCGACCTGCTTGGAGCGGAAGAACGCCGCCGGGTCGTGGTCTTCGAGCGTCGACCAGTCGAGATAGACCATCGCGCGGGGATTGACCAGCTTGACCCCGAGCGCAAATGCCGTGATCGAAGCGGGTGTGCCGAGCACGGGATAATCCGCGATATAGCCGATGCGCTCGCTCTCGGTCATCGAGCCCGCGATCAGCCCGGTGATGAGCTTTGCCTCGTAGATGCGCAGATAATAGGTGCGAATCTGCTTGTAGGAGGTATTCATCGAGCAGTTGAGCAGGATCACCTCGGGGTGCGCGACCGCCATGCGCATGCTGACCGCGTGATAGACCGGCGAGGTCGTGAAGATCAGCCGGCAGCCGTCGGCGATCGCCTTCGTGATGGTCTCCTCGGTCTCGGCGGGGTCGGCAGAGCAGATATAGGATTCCGTGCAGATCGCCGCGCCGAAGGTGTCCTCGAGGTAGCGCCGCCCGATCTCGTGATTGTAGCTCCAGCCCGAGCTCTGCGGGTCCTTCGGGAAGAGGAAGGCGATGTGCAGCGGCGCGCCGGTCGGCAGCAGCGGGAGCTTTTTCGTCAGCGCGACCCTCTGCGAGCCCTGCGTCGGGTTGAGGATGTGCGAGCTCGGGTTCTTGTCGGCAAGCACGCGAAATTCCGCCCAGACCCGGTCGATCATGCGGTGCAGCTCGGCAGAGCTCTGCCCGCTGATCTGCACAAAGCCGTAAATCTCAAGAAAATGCAGGAATGCCTCGCCGGTCGTGACGGGCAGCCGGTGCCCGCCCCGCGCGAAATAATGCGTCTCAAAGACCGAATAGAGAAAGCGGACATCCCGGCGCAGCTCCTCGCCCCACGGTGCCGGTTGATCGACCGTGCCTGACGTCGGGACCGCGCGCAGCAGCCGCGGAAACTGCCCGGGCTGCCCCATCACGATCTCATAGATGCCGGCGATCTTATAGAACGCGAGAAATTCCGCGTAGGTGCGGTATTCCGCGGAATCGGAGGGCTTGGGCACGATGCGCGTGACATTCGCCTCGATGCGCACGGCGCCGTTGTATTTCGACACGCTGACGCGCTTGTTGCCCTCGATCACATAGAAGCGCTGCATGTACTCATAGACCCTGATCGGCTCGTTGACGCCCATCTCCTGCACGGAGTCATAGAGTGCTGACCACTTGCAGCCGAATTCCGTTTCTGGCTCGAGCAGCGGCATGAAGTTGGAGGCGAAGGCGGTCGTGCGCTCGGCAGAGGCAGTGCCCGCGATCAGCGCGATCGGGATCTCGATCTCCCCAAGCGGCACTCTGCCGTCCTCGGAGCCGCCGCGCAGCAGATCCTCGAGCACGGGCAGATAGGGGTATTCGCCGCGCGCGATCGCCTGCCGGTACTGCTTTTCCGCCATCCGCTGTGCCTTTGCATAATCCGGATAAGCCATAGAGATGCTCCTTTCCAGCTCGTTCATGTACTATTATATCACAGCCGCCTGCGGAATGCAAGGGAATCCGCACGATTCCCGGCGCACAGGGCGGCTTCTCCGGCGCCCGAAGAATATTTTTGAAAAAATCAGAATTAGGGGTTGACAAACGCTTTTCTTTGTGGTATAATAAGCATGTTGTGAGGGTGTAGCTCAGTTGGTTAGAGTACCTGCTTGACATGCAGGGGGTCATCGGTTCAAGTCCGCTCATCCTCATCCGAAACGGAAAGACCAATGCGAAAGCATTGGTCTTTTTTCTATGCCGTTCGCGCCGGCATTTTTCGTCATTTTATACAAAAGTTTCAAAAAACGTCCGATGTTTGCAGAGGGCGGATTCTCTGTTCGCCTCTGCAGAATCGGCAAAACACAGCATACGCCGATTTTGTGCCGGAAAGTGCATTGTGAAACTATATCTTGTGCTTTTTCGGCAGCTTTTCCGTGCGGAAACCGCCGCCGCATCCGAACAAACTGTCCGCAAAGTGCCGTATTTATGAGGAAATTGTGACGAAATATTACAGGTTTGTTACAAGAATGCTTGACTTCCGGGCAAACTTGTGTTATACTGCTCATTGTGGGCATGCATGATTTGTATATTTTCATCGCTCCCGCCAAAGAAAGAGAAAAAAGGAACGGATTTATTCACGACAAAACATTACAGAAATCGGAAATAGGAAAAGTCGGGATGTTCCAACATTTGCTCGAACCAAACATTTGAGGAAAGAGAAGGTGTCCCACCATGCACTACTTCAGCGAGCCGCTCCGCCGGCTGACCGCAGCGCTCCTCTCCGTGAGCATGCTCAGCACCGCAATTCCCGTCATCTCCGGCAGCGCGGCTGAACCCCAAGCCGTCACCGAAAGCCTGACCGCCGAAGCCGATGCGCCGCTCGAGGTCAGCTACACCAGATCGGCAAAGCTTGCAAGCGCGATCGCTTCGATCAAAGCGGGCGCCTGCAATCTCTACGGCAGCGCTTCCAAAGACGCTGCGGATGTCTCCTTCCGCGTCGGCACTGCGCTCAACAAATCCACCACCTATTATGCATTCACCAACAGCGGTGTTTACACCAGCGGCAAGCAGTGCTATATTTATTCGCAGGGCGTCTACGGCAGACTCCACGACGAGCTGCCGCTGCACGGTCCCGACCCCGCCGCACCGTATCGCTACAGCACGCAGGTCTGCGGCTATGCGCCCACACTGAGCGCCGCGCTGCTCCGCAGATGCCGCGTCATGCCGGGTGCCTATCTCCGCACCACCGCCAACACGGACGGCAGCTATTCGGGCAGCAGCGGGCATTCGATGATCATTCTGGGCTATGACGAGAACTATGTGCAGCTGCTCGAGGCAAACGCCGACGGCTACGGAATGATCCGCGAGGCGACCATCACATACGACGAATTCAACCGCGTCTACACGAGCGGCAACCACAACGGCACCCGCTTCATCGGGCAGATCATCCAGCCGCTCGAGAGCCGCTATCTCTCCGAATACGGCATCACCTACAATGATTTCGCCGCCGGCGTGACCGAAACAACGCCGACGACCACGACCACAACAACAACGACGACCACCACAACGACCACAACGACGACGACGACCACGACGACCACGACGACCACCACCACGACAACGACGACGACCACCGCCGCAACAACAACGACCACCGAGACCGAGGCAGCAACATCCGCCGCTGAGACCGCTGAGACCGCCGCGGCTGCAAAAGCGGCGGCAGACTGGGAGATCCCGGAGATCAGGATTGAGCGCGAAAACGTCGGCTATCTGCTGTGGATGCCTGAGACCGAGATCGTCGAATGGCAGGTCAGCGATGAGAATGTCGTCACAGTCAAGCCGGGCGGCAGCTTCTGGGGCGTTAGCAACGGCGAAACCACCGTGCTGGGGCTCGGCGCAGACGGCGCACTCTACGGCTATCATGTGACCGTCGACATGCTCCCGTGGGCTGAGGTCGGCGACGGCGACGGCGACGGCGAGATCGACGCGGTCGACGCAAACCTCTCGCTGCAGGAATTCGCACGCCGCATCGTGCTCGAGGAGGATTACGAGGCTGACCCGACACTCCTGCGCAGCTGCGACGTCAATCAGGACGGCAGTGTCGATGCCGTTGACGCAATGATGATCCTCAACTTCTACGCACGCTACAGCGTCCTCGAGATCAGCGACGACCCGATGACCGTCTGGTTCGGCGTCTTTACCGATCTCAGCAACGATAACTGAATCATTCCCGGATCGTCTGCGCAGCCCGCAGGCGATTCGGCTTTTATCAAGGAGGAGGTAGGAGGTAGGAAGTGTGGTATGCGCTGCGCGCATGGATTTTGAATCATGCGAAAGCAGGCAGGTTTGTGCGCAATCGAAGCGAAGGAACAACTCCTCACTCCTAACTGCTCACTCCTAACTTGACCTCCTACCTCCTACCTGAAATCTTGATATGTTGCACGAACGTACATCTGATATGATCGTTTCGGAAAGGACTTGGATATGCAGGATCCACAGCAAATTCTCCGGGATTATTTCGGTTACAGCAGCTTCCGTGAGGGGCAGCAGGCACTGATCGGACAGATTCTGCGCGGCGGCGACGTCCTCGGCATCATGCCGACGGGCGCGGGCAAATCAGTCTGCTATCAGGTCCCCGCGCTGATGCTCCCGGGTCTGACCGTCGTGATCTCGCCGCTGATCTCGCTGATGGAGGATCAGGTCGCGGCGCTGCGGCAGGCGGGCATCCCGGCGGTTTGCCTGCACAGCAATCTCGACCAGCAGACCTATTTTTCGCAGCTCAGCGAGGTGCGTTCGGGCAGGGTCCGTCTGCTCTATGCCGCCCCCGAGCGCCTGCTGACCGAGAGCTTTCTCTCGCTGACAACGCAGCATCCGGTTTCGATGGTCGCGGTCGACGAGGCGCACTGCCTCTCGCAGTGGGGGCAGGATTTCCGCCCGGGCTATCTCGATATCGCGGCATATCTGGCACAGCTGCCGCAGAGACCGGTCGTTGCGGCATTCACCGCGACGGCGACGAAGGCAGTCCGCGAAGATATCCGCAGGCTGCTGGAGCTGCACGACCCGCTCGAGCTGGTCACCGGCTTTGACCGCGAAAACCTCCGCTGGGTGCTCGAGCATCCGTCCAGAAAATATGACGCGCTGCTGCACCATCTGCACCGGATGCAGGGCAAGAGCGGCATCGTTTACTGCATCTCGCGCCGCCTGACAGACGAGGTCTGCGAAAAGCTCTGCAAAGACGGCTTCTCCGCCGCGCGCTATCACGCCGGGCTCGACCCCGCCGAGCGCGCCGCCAATCAGGACGCCTTTCTGCGCGACGAGGTGCAGATCATGGTCGCGACAAACGCCTTCGGCATGGGCATCGACAAATCCAACGTGTCGTTCGTCATCCACTACAACTGCCCCAAGAGCATGGAGGCGTACTATCAGGAAGCCGGCAGAGCCGGGCGCGACGGCATGCCCGCGGAGTGCATTCTGCTCTATTCCGCCGGCGATATCCGCATCAATCAGATGCTGATCGAGGGCGACCGCGAGAACGACCGCCTCACGCCCGAGCAGCGGCAGGCGGTCACACAGCAGGATCACGCGCGGCTCAATGCAATGGTGCGCTACGGCGGGCTCACCGACTGTCTGCGGCACTACATTCTGCGCTATTTCGGCGAACAAGCCCCCGAGCGCTGCGGCAACTGCTCGAGCTGCCTCGCCGACACGCAGAAGACCGACGTGACGATTCCCGCGCAGAAAATCCTCTCCTGCGTCTTTCGTGCCGCACAGCGCGGCATCCACTGCAATCAGCGGCTGCTCTGCGATATCCTGCAGGGTAAGGAGACCGACCGCGTCTCGGCGCTGCGCCTGCAAACGCTTTCGACCTTCGGCATTCTCACCGATCTGCCGCGCAAGCAGCTCGAGCGCATGGTGCAGATTCTGATTTCGCGCGGCTGCATCACCGTCGACACGGCAAATTACAGCGCACTCACCCTCACGCCGCGCGCCAACCCGATCCTGCGCGGGCAGCAGACCGTCGAAATGGCGCTGCCCAAGGAGACCCCGAAGCCGAAATCCGCTGCAAAGCTCGCCGATCTGCCGGAATTCGCCGCACACGAGGACCTCTTCCAGCGGCTGCGGCGGGTGCGGGAGCGTCTCGCGGCAAAGGCGTATGTTCCGGCGTATGTGATCTTTTCGGATGCGACGCTGCGGGAGATGTCGGTGAAATGCCCTGCAACGCCCGACCAGCTGCTCGCGGTCTCCGGCGTCGGCAAATACAAGCTCGAAAAATACGGCGATGTGTTTCTGCAGACAATCGCGGAATACATGCACGATGCCGCGGCTGTGCAAAATTCCTGAAATTTGCGTGAAATGCTTGCAATTTGTCCGCAAGTATGTTATACTAGATGCATGACATGACCCGCGACGCGGAGAAAGGGGAATTACAATGTTTTTGCATCAACTGAATCCGATCGAAGCCGAGGCGTTTCTGACGCTGGCTGCCGAGCTGATCGAGGATGACGGTGTGATCGCCGCTGAAGAGGACGCACTGCTCGATGAATACATGGAGGTGCTGCACCAGCCGACCTTCACCTACGACCCGACCGCAACGGCTGCCGCCCGCGACACAATGGCACAGCTGAACGAGGTCGGCAAGCGCAAGGTCTACATGGAGCTCTTCAACTTTGCGATCTGCGACCGCAATGTGGACGACTCCGAGCGCCGCTCGCTCAACGCACTGCGCGACGCCATGCAGCTGGACGAGCACATCTGCGAGGAGCTCGAGGCATGTGTCCGCGATCTGTACAATGTCTACACGCGCATCGAAAATGCGCTTGAGGCAAAGGAACCGCCCGTCAAGGTCGACAATTCGCTTTGATAATCGCTCCCCCTTCGCACTGCGGAGGGGGAGCGAAATTTTGCCCGGAGCCCGGGCAGGCGATTCCCTCCGGGTACATTTTCGCGGAGCCTCCCAGCATGCGTGACTGCACGGCGCTGACGCGCCTTCCTATGGCGTAATACTCCCAGTGATTTTCGCAATCGGCAGCAGGAATCACGGTAAATGTAGGAGGGAACAGAATAAAGAAGAAAGAATAAATAATATTGATGTACCAACTAAATCTTGAAGATTAGATGCGCAGGATAAATGTCGATATGCAAGGAAGAAAGCCGCCGCTGGGCTGGCGCCCAGCAAGGTTTTCTGACGCAGCAGATCGGCATTTAGACAAGCAGATGACT
>JAEELE010000112.1 GCA_016288755.1 Oscillospiraceae bacterium | reverse complement strand
TAGGAGTGAGGAGGGAGGAATTGTTCCGTCACTTCTGATGCTGACTGAGAGAAGCATGGGGAGTATCGACCCATAAGAAGGCGCGCCAGCGCCGTGTGTTACGCGAAACTGGGAGAAGGTGCCAAACGGCGCCCGGAGGAAATCGCCAGCCCGGGCTCCGGGCTGAGGAATTGTTCCGTCACTTCTGACGCTGATTGAGAGAAGCATGGGGAGTATCGACCCATAAGAAGGCGCGCCAGCGCCGTGTGTTACGCGAAACTGGGAGAAGATGCCAAACGGCATCCGGAGGAAATCGCCAGCCCGGGCTCCGGGCGGGGGCTGCCCCGCCTCCGGGCTAGAGGCTCCAGTTGAGGAGCTTGAGCAGGTCCTGATTGAGCAGCTCCATCTCATTGCGGCGCATCGCGTGACCGCCGGTCAGCAGCGCCTGCACATAGAGAATTTCCGCGCAGCAGCGCAGCTTTTCGGTGTCCGTCACCGTCAGCAGCCGCCGGATGAGCGGGTTGTCTGTGTTGAGATAGAGCTTTGCGCTTGCCTCCTCGCGGTATTCCGACGCAAACGCGCCGAGCATCCCCTGAAAGAGCGCATCCGCCTGCTCCATCGAGCGGTGAATGTCGCGCAGCAGCAGCGCCTCCTCGTTGACCGAATAGAGCACGGGCAGGCTCTCCGGCTGAAAGCGCTTGAAGGACGCCGCACAGTCATATTCCGAGAGCAGCTCGTTGGTCTCGGCAAGCAGCCGCAGCGCCGATGCCGGGTCGGGGAGCTTCGGGTCGTCGAGCATCGAATCGAGCCGCGCCGCCTTCATCTGCGTGACGCTGATCTCCGGGTCGAGCAGCGGGATGCGGTTCAGCAGCTCGGCAACATAGGTATAGCCCGCGTTGACCAGCAGCATATGCCGTGCCGCGGAGATCGCCGAGAGCTGCCGGAATTCGTCGACATAGGGCGTATAGCAGACCGGCATGCCGCACTGCAGCAGCCAGCTCCCCGTGACATTCCCGAGACTGGTCTCAAAGGTCAGATACGGGAAAAATGCGCGGTAGAGCGCGTCATCCTCGACCGCGACGGACTGCACCGCGAGCCGGTGGATCCGCACAATGCGCTGCAGCAGTGCCGCGTCATGCTGCGCGATGTGATGCAGATAGCCCGTGATGCACTGCGAGAGCTCCGCACGGGCGCGCAGCAGGGCTTCGTTTTCGTAGAAATCCTCACGGGAGGCGATCGGCTGGAGCCCGTCGGTATTGAGGAACACGCGCAGGAAAAACGCCCACTTCGGGAGCAGACGGCTGCCGTTTTCGGTCAGCAGCATGCTCTTGAGATAGATGCGGTGCGAGTGCTGCACGGTCGGGGCGGTCTCGTCCGCGAGGATATAGGCGACACCGGAAAACAGCCCGCTCGGGGAATCCAGCGGAATATACGAGAGCAGCTTGCTGTCAAAGAGCGTCTCGCCCAGCGCCATGACCTGCTGAAAGGGGGTCTCGGCGGTCGGGAAGGGCGGATTGAGCCGCGTGACGCTGCCGTCCGCCGTGCGCAGCAGGATCGGGTCGGGCAGGGGCAAGCCGTAATAGCGGACGAGCTTTGCAAGGCGCTCCGCCGTGAAATATTCCTCGCAGCCGGGCTTCGGCGACAGAATGACCCTTGTGCCGGGCGCGGGGAGCGCTTCACAGGGCGTGATCGTGTAGGTGCCGTCGGGGTGCCCGCACCACTCGAGCGACTGCTCCGGCGCTTTGACCGAGCAGGTCTGCACGCGGATGCAGTCGGAGACCAGAAAGCAGGAGAGCAGCCCGATCCCGAAGCGCCCGATATAATCGCCGGAGCTTCTGCCGCTTTCGATATCGTGCTTGGACGACTGCCCGATCACCGCGAGAAAGCGGTGAATCTCCGCCTCAGTCAGACCGGTGCCGGAATCGGCGAAGGTGAGCTCCGGCGCGCCCTGCGGTGTCTGCGAGAGCGTGAGCGTGACGGCACAGTCGCCGCACTGTTCGGTTTTGCGCCGCGCGGCGATCGCGTCGACGGCGTTCTGCAGCAGCTCACGGACAAAGACCTCGGGCGAGCTGTAGAGATGGTTGGACAGAATATCGATCATGCCGCCGAGATTGACCTGAAACAGAAACGGCTCCTGCGGCGTTTTTTCATCCTTCGGCATTGTGCATCCTCCGTCGAATTTTGTTACTGATATCATACCATAAATGCGGCAAAAAAGCAAGAACTCTGCCGGCATAAGATGCATCCTGTGTGCATAGAATACCGCACAGGAGGTGTCTGCAATGAAACAGGGCAAATTTTGGAAGCAGGCGGTCATCTGGGTATTGTTCAGCCTCGGGCTCGGCGGGCTCGCGACGCTGCTGACGCGAAGGGGGCTCGCCGCCTTTGACGCGCTCGCAAAGCCGCCGCTCACGCCGCCGCGCATCGTCTTCCCGATCGCGTGGTCAGTGCTGCTCATTCTGATCGGGCTGGGCTATGCGCTCGCACGCACCCGCGCCGACAGCGCGTCACAGCGCGATGCCGCGACACTTGCCTATGCGGTGCAGAGCGTCTTTTTCTTCTGCTGGATGATCTGGTTCTTCGGGCTCGGGCTCTATTGCTTTGCGGCGGTCTGGCTCGGCGGCATGATCGTGTCGGTTCTCGCGATGATCCGCGTCTACAGGCGCATTTCGGCGCTCGCCGCATATTTGCAGGTCCCCTATCTGCTCTGGTGCTGCTTCGCGCTCTATCTCAATATCGGGGTCTGCGCGCTGAACTGAAGACGCTCCGCAGGGACACGCGCGGGATCATCCGCCGGGGCGGCATTTTCAACAGGCTGCTTAACAACTTTCGATTTATGCATTGTCTCCAAGAACCCGTCCGATTTTCTGCCTTTTTCCGTTTTGAACGATTTTTCTCGCAATATATTCCACTTTTTTGGCAACATCCTATGTTTCCGGCTTTGGTGAAATCTGTTATAATGAAAATGGACACTTGTCTGAGGTGTCTGATTTTTCATTATTTTGAGGGGGTTTTACTATGAAAGCCAAAAAGCCAGCCCGTTTGCTCGGGCTCGCGACGGCGGCTGTGATGCTCACGGGACAGCTCACGGCAATGCCGGCGCTCGGCGCAGAGGTCTCTCCGACCGTAAAAGCAGCCGACTGCAACTACTCGATCGTCCCGACAAACAAGACCCTGAGCCAAGGTGACGGATTTGAAATCGAAGTCGGCGATTTCGGCGTCGGCGCGACCGACGTCATCACCGAGGTGCTCGTTGACTACAGCTTCGACACCTCACAGGGCAAGCCCACCATGCCGGCATTCGGCTACACGGCACCGGGCTGCGGCGAATACGACTGGTATTCCGACGGTCAGTATTTCGATGCGGAGGACGTGCCCGCAAGCGTGACGATCAAGTTCCCGATCTCGGATGAGTACCCGCTGCCCGGCAAGTTCAATCTTCAGCTCTGGGGCGAGAACGGTCTCGAATCCTGCACGGTCGAGGCGATCGGTCTGAACGTCAAGGGCGGCGGCAGCATCGGCGTGGCGACCCGTCTCGGCGATGCGAACAATGACCGTCTGGTCAGCATCGCGGACGTCATCATGCTCGTGAAATTCCTGATCTGCGAGAGCACGGATGTCACCGCACCTGCCAATGTCGATATGGACAAGAACGGTCAGCTCGACGGGCGCGACCTGACGATCCTGAAGCGCGGGCTGATCAACGGTACGCTCGGCGGCAACAGCGAGGCGGGCGACGAAACGGCGATGGAATTCGTCTCGAACCTGCGTCTGGGCTGGAACCTCGGCAACACGCTCGACTCGACCAGCGATTACGCAAGCAATGCCTACGGCTTTGAGACCGCGTGGGGCTGCCCCTACACCACCAAGGAAATGATCGACGCGATCAAGGCTGCGGGCTTCAATGCCGTCCGCGTGCCGGTCTCGTGGGGTCAGAAGTGCTCCGGCAGCGACTACAAGATCAGCGACGAGTGGATGAAGCGCGTGCAGGAGGTCGTCAATTACGTCATCGACAACGGCATGTACTGCATCCTCAACATCCACCACGACAACACTCCGATTGGCAACAACGCCTACTTCTACCCGGACAACCAGCATCTTGAGAATTCGCTGAAATTTGTCTCCTCGATCTGGAAGCAGGTCTCTGCGCAGTTCGCAGGCTATGACAACCACCTGATCTTCGAGACGCTGAACGAGCCGCGACTGGTCAACACCAGCTATGAGTGGTCCGTCGGCAACGATGCGACCTCGCAGGAGGCTTACAGCTGCATCAACAAGCTCAACGCAGCCGCCCTCAAGGAGATCCGCGCAGGCGGCGGCAACAACGCAAAGCGCTTCGTCATGATGCCGGGCTACGCGGCAAAATGCGAGGGGCAGGTGCTCAATGCACTGGAGTTCCCGAATGATGACCACCTGATTCTTTCGATCCACGCATATACGCCGTATTCCTTCGCACTGGACAAGAACGGCACCGCAAGCTGGGACGAGAATTCCGGCGGCAGAGACATCGTGCAGATTTTCGAGACCTGCAAGTCGAAATTCCTCGACAAGGGCATCCCGGTGATCGTCGGCGAGATGTGCGCCGTCAACAAGAACAACGAAGAAACCCGTGCAAAGTGGGCGGAGTTCTACACCAAGACCGCTTCGAGCTACGGCGTGCCGGTCTTCTGGTGGGACAACTGCCAGTTCACCTCCACCGGTGAAAACTGCGGACTGCTCGACCGCAGCAGTTGCTCGATCAAGTATCCGTCGATCATGAGCGGGCTGCTCAAGGGCACTGAGAGCCGCGCGCAGTAATCCGTGAAACAACACAAAGAGCCGTCCCTCGGGGCGGCTCTTGTGTTAGGTAAGAGGTGCATTAGCAGTTAGGGGTGAGGAGTTGTTCCGTTCACCTTGCGCTTTCCGCTGGTTGCGGAGTCAGGAGTAAGGGGGCGTGAAATCAGGAAGAATGGCAGTATCGCTCCGTGGAAAAGCCCCCGGAGGGAATGGTCCGCCCGGGCTCCGCGCCATTTCGCATTCAACAAACACAGGAGCGGAGGCACAGACCCCCGCTCCTGTTTTCATATACCGATTTCGCGAAGCGATCAGCCGAGCACGACCTCGACCTGATGCTCGCCGCTGCCGAGATCGGGGATGATGCAGCCGTCGACTGCCTTGCCGTCCACCGTCATCGACTTGACGCCCTTGCAGACATGATCCGGATTCTTGACCGTGATCCTGTAGGTCGCGCCGCGGAACTGTCTCGTCGCGGTGAAGCCGTCCCATGCGTGCGGGATCGACGGGTCAACGCGCAGACCGTCGAAGTCCGGCTGCACACCGAGAATGTACTGCGAGATCGCGACCATGTTCCATGCCGCCGTACCCGTCAGCCACGAATTCTTGCCCTCGCCGAAGCGCGATGCGTCCTTGCCCGCGATCATCTGACCGTAGACATACGGCTCGGTCTTGTGCAGGTCGGAGATCTCCTCGTTGAATGCCGGTGCGATCTTGCTGTAATACTCGAACGCCTTGTCGCCTCTGCCGGCATATGCCTCCGCACAGATGATCCATGCGTTGTTGTGCGTGAAGATGCCCGCGTTCTCCTTGTAGCCGCCCGGATAGGTCGAGATCTCGCCGTACTGGATGTAGTAGCGGGAGAATGCCGGGTTGTTCAGCACCAGACCGTACTTCGTGTTCAGATACTTGTCGATCGAATCGAGCGTCTTGATATCGGCGCCCTGCTCCTTGCCGATCTCGGACATGACCGCGAAGCCCTGCGGCTCGATGAAGATCTTGCCCTCCTCGCACTCCTTGGAGCCCATCTTCTCGCCGTTGGAATCGTAGGCGCGCAGGAACCACTCGCCGTCGAATGCCGATTCCATCACGTTCGCCTTCATCTTGTCGATCTCTGCCTGTGCCGCAGCAGCCTCGGCATCCTTGCCCAGATGCTTCAGAATGCCGACATAGTTCGGACCGACATAGGTGAACAGCGCTGCGACCATGACCGACTCTGCGATCTTGGAATAGCCGCCCTCTGCCTTGAACTTCGGGTTCGTGTAGGTCTGGAAGGACTCGCCCGGCGTGTCGGAGAAGCAGGAGAGGTTGATGCAGTCGTTCCAGTCGGCGCGCATCGCCAGCGGCAGACCGTGCGGACCGAGATTGTTGACGATGTGATAGAACGACACCGTCAGGTGGTCGAGCATCGGCTTTGCCTTGGACTCGTCGTTGTCATAGGGCACCATTGCATCGAGGATGGACCAGTCGCCGGTCTCCTTGATGTAGGCGCTGACAGAGAGGATCATCCACAGCGGGTCGTCGGAGAAGTCGCCGCCGATATCGGAATTGCCCTTCTTGGTCAGCGGCTGATACTGGTGATAGCAGCCGCCGTCCTCGAGCTGGGTCGATGCCAGGTCGATCAGACGCTCACGCGCTCTGTCGGGGATCTGGTGCACGAAGCCGAGGATATCCTGGTTGGAATCGCGGAAGCCCATGCCTCTGCCGATGCCGCTCTCGAAGTAGGAAGCGGAGCGGGAGAGGTTGAAGGTGACCATGCACTGATACTGGTTCCAGATGTTGACCATGCGGTCGACCTTGTCGTCCGGGGTATTGACATTGAGGATGCCCAGCAGCTTGTCCCACGCGGCGCGCAGCTCTGCCAGACCTGCGGCGACCTTCTCGGGAGTATTGTACTGCTCGATCATGGCATGTGCCTTGACCTTGTTGATCGTCACGCCGTCCGCCTCGAACTTCTCATCGACCTTCATCTCGACATAGCCGAGGATGAAGACCAGCGTCTTGGATTCGCCGGGCTGAAGGGTGATCTCCTTGTAGTGCGAAGCGATCGGGGACCAGCCGTCCGCAAAGGAATCGGTCGCCTTGCCGTCGGTGACAGCCTGCGGATCGCCGAAGCCGTTGTAGAGACCGATGAAGGAATCGCGGTCGGTGTCGTAGCCGTCGACGGTGTCATTGACGGTGTAGAATGCGAAGTGGTCGCGTCTGTCGCGGTACTCGGTCTTGTGGTAGATCGTGGAGCCCTCCACCTCGACACGTCCGGTGGAGAAGTTTCTCTGGAAGTTGGTGCAGTCATCCTGCGCATCCCAGAGACACCACTCTGCGAAGGAAAACAGCTTGAAGGTCTTTGCAGCGCTGCCCTCGTTGGTCAGCACGACCTGCTGCACCTCGCCGTCGTAGTTCTGCGGCACGAAGAAGGTGACCTCAGCCTTTAAGTCGTTCTTCTTGCCGGTGATGACGGTATAGCCCATGCCGTGACGGCACTCGTAGAAATCGAGCTTGGTCTTGCAGGGCGACCAGCCGGGATTCCAGACGGTCTCGCCCTCCTTGATGTAGAAGTATCTGCCGCCCATGTCGATCGGGACATTGTTGTAGCGATAGCGGGTGATGCGGCGCAGTCTGGCATCCTTATAGAAGGAATAGCCGCCTGCTGTGTTGGAAATCAGCGAGAAAAACGCCTGTGTGCCGAGATAGTTGATCCACGGGTAGGGGGTCTGCGGCGACTGGATGACGTACTCTTTCCGCGCGTCGTCAAAGTAACCGAACTTCTTCATAGAGTATACTCCTTTTTTTGCGATGATTTCCGCGGCATGCGCGGTACGCGCCGGGTGCATTCCCGCAGGAATGCAGAGCACCCGAATATAATCATTATACCATAACCCGCCGGAATAATCAACCTACTTTTTGTACGAATTTTCCTCCCCCCATTTCAGCAACCTGCACAACCCCGGAGCCCGGGGCGGCATTTCCCTCCGGGTACATTTACGCGGAGCCTCCCAGTTTCGCACAATGCACGGCGCTGGCGCGCCTTCTTGTGGGTCGATGCTCCCAGCGGGGCAGCCCCCGCGGGCGATTTCCTCCGGTCACATTTTCGCGGAGCCTCCCAGTTTCGCACAATGCACGGCGCCGGCGCGCCTTCTTGTGGGTCGATGCTCCCAGCGGGGAGCCCGCGCTGGCGATTTCCTCCGGTCACATTTTCGCGGAGCCTCCCAGTTTCGCACAATGCACGGCGCCG
>JAEELE010000111.1 GCA_016288755.1 Oscillospiraceae bacterium | reverse complement strand
TTCCCGATGCGGAGCACCGCGCACGCTGGCTCGATGCCTACTGCCGCATCATCCGCGACCTGATGGAAAAATATCCGCAGGCAGATTTCATCCTCACGCTGACCGTGCTCATGCACGACCCGTATTGGGAAGCGCTGCTCGATGCCGCATGGGAGATGCTCGGCAGCCCGCGGGTTCACCGCTTCCGCTTCACGCGGTCGGGCAAGGCAACACCCGGACATCCGCGCATTCCCGAGCAGTGCGAAATGGCTTGTGAGCTTGCGGAATTCATCATGGGGCTGCACGCGGCGGAGAGCTGACGGCAATAGCACGCCGCGACCCGGCACAGCACAAACCACAGCGCCGAAAAGCGCAGGCAGACCTGTCCGAGCAGATTGAACCGCAGCTCCGAATAATCCCACACATGCCAGCCCATGATGAGATTGTCGAACACACCGACCGTGAATTCGGCGCAGGTGACAAAGAGCGCCCCGAGCAGTCCGCGCACCCAGAAGGGCTCGCCGGTCAGCTGCCGCTCCATGCAAAAGAGCACCGCGACCGTGCAGCCGCCGAGCAGCGCCATCGTCCAGTGTGTGTAGCCGCGGGCGGCGATCTCAAAGCCCGCATACAGGAAAAATCCCGATAAAAACGCCAGCCCGGATTCCCCTGCACCGATCCCCACAGCACTCTGCCCCCTTTGCCCCGAAATGCCTGCAGCACCGCACGCATACCGTCTGTGCGTGTACTGCTCAGTTTCTCATATCTTTTGTTTGCATCCGATTTTTATGCGACGAAATTCCAACCAAAAAAGAACGGAGGATCAGACCTATGCGCGAAAGCGGAATTTTGCTGCCCGTCTCCGCACTGCCGAGTCAGCACGGCATCGGCAAGATCGGGCAAAGAGCCTTTGAATTCATTGATTTTCTGCGGGAGGCGGGCTGCCGGTACTGGCAGGTGCTTCCGCTCTCCCCGACCGGCTACGGCGATTCTCCCTATCAGTCGTGCTCGTGCTTTGCGGGCAATCCCTATCTGATCAGCTTCGACGCGCTCACCGCAAGAGGCTGGCTCACGCCGTCGGACTATGTCGGGCTGCCGTGGGAGACTGCCCCGGACAAGATCGACTATGCGCTGCTCTGGCAGCAGGTCATCCCGGTGCTGCGCATCGCCCACACGCGATTTTTGCAGCACAAGCCCGCCGATTACCGCAAATTCTGCAATGCGCACAAGGCATGGCTCCCCGAATATGCGCTCTTCATGGCGCTGAAGGACGTGCATGCCGGCAGACCGTGGTATGAGTGGGAGCCGGAGCTTGCCATGCGCGAGAAGCGCGTCATCGCGGATGCAAGAGATCGCTATGCCCGCGAGATCGACTTCTACACCTTCGTACAGTATTGCTTCTTCTCGCAGTGGAAATCGCTGAAAAAATACGCACACAAAAACGGCATCCGCATCATCGGCGATATCCCGATCTATGCCGCCTACGACAGCGCGGAGGTCTGGGCACAGCCCGAGCTCTTCCGGCTCGACAAGGAGAAGAAGCCCGTCGCCGTCGCAGGCTGCCCGCCCGATGCCTTCGCGCTGACCGGTCAGCTCTGGGGCAACCCGCTCTGGAACTGGGAGAAGATGGCGGAGGACGGCTATGCGTGGTGGCTCGACCGCATCGCCTTCGTGCTCGACCTCTACGACGTTGTGCGCATCGACCACTTCCGCGGC
This sequence comes from Oscillospiraceae bacterium, assembly GCA_016288755.1. Classification (GTDB taxonomy): domain Bacteria; phylum Bacillota; class Clostridia; order Oscillospirales; family Ruminococcaceae; genus Firm-04. The sequence goes on along the minus strand of JAEELE010000111.1, from coordinate 12,427 downwards.
TTCGAGAAGTATTACGCCATTCCCTACGGTGCGGAGACCGCCGAGCACGGCAAGTGGACAAAGGGTCCCGATTACGCGCTCTGGAAGGCTGCCAAGAAGCGCTTCGGTGATGAGATGCCGGTCATCGCGGAGGACCTCGGGAACATCACGCCGGCAGTGGAGAAGCTGCTGCGCCGCACGGGCTTCCCGGGCATGAAAGTCATGCAGTTTGCGTTCGATTCGGGCGCGGACAACCCCTATCTGCCGCACAATTTCACATCACCGAACTGCGTCTGCTACACCGGCACGCACGACAATCACACGCTGCGCGGCTGGGTCAAGGCGAATTCCGGCGCGGTGAACGCCTACACGATGGATTATCTCAATGTGAAAAAGGAAAAGCAGATTCCGAAGGCAATGATCCGTGCGGCGTGGAGCAGCACGGCGCGCATCGCGATCGCGCAGATGCAGGATTTCCTCGATGCACCGCCGTCGGCGCGCATCAACACGCCCTCGACCCTCGGCGGCAACTGGGCATACCGCACGGCGCTCTCTGACTACACCCCGAAGCTCGCCGCGAAGATTCGCCGGCTGAATGCGACCTACGGCAGACTGAATGCCGAGCCGCAGCCCGCAGAGCCCGCTCTGCCTGAGGAGCATGCGGAATCCAGGGAGACAAAGAAGGCGCCCGCAAAGAAGGCGTCCCCGAAGCGTGCTGCTACGAAATGGGCTGCGCAGAAAAAAGAGGCTGACAAATGACAAAGAAACAGATCTTTCGTGCGCTGCAGTACCTGTTTCTGATCACCACCTGTGTGTGCGTGCTGCTGTATGTGTTCCGTGTGATTGAACAAGCGTGGTGGGTGCCCATCCCCGCGCTCTTTTCGGTCGTGTTCGGCGGACTGGCGAGCCGGGCGGAGAAGGAGAAGGAAACAGAGCAGCGTGAGGACCCGCACGAACCATAAAACTGAGCCCCCGTTTGCTTGAAACGGGGGCTCAGTTTGTCGAAAAAGTATTTTTGATGTGCCTGCGGCACAATTTGCGGGACTCTGTCCCCGCGCCCCTGCCCAAGCGAAGCGGTGGGGTACATACCCCTTCGGAATCCATATTTATGTGAATTTTACGATGATGCGTTATTTTTCATCAAAATGGGATTCCAAAGGGACATTGTCCTTTTGGCGGGGTTGGGGTGAGTTTGCTTGTAAACTCATAGCGAAGCGTGCGAGCGCCCCCAATATAATCCGTCGGAGACACATGATTCAGCGCTTTCTTCTTGACAAATCAATGAAATTGCGCTATACTATATTCTGTAGTTTTGCGCTCTAAAATCTACTGAGAGGATGAATCTATATGATGGAAGAACAGATCAAAGCGATCCGGGCGCGCATCGAGGAAGCGGCGGCGGCAGTCACCGACTCCAAGGCGCTCTATCAGCTCCGGAAGCAGTTCCTTGACAACAAAACCGGCGAGATCTCCGCGCTCATGAAGGGCATGCGCGACCTTTCGCCCGAGGAGCGCCCCGCCTTCGGCAAGGTCATCAACGCGCTCAAGGAGTGGGCACTCGAATTCTTCACCGCACAGGACGCCCGTCTCAAGGCAGCCGAGCTGCAGGCGAAGAACGCCGCCGAGCAGATCGACGTGACCATGCCGGCAAAGCCGCATACGGCTGGTGCGCTGCATCCCAACACCCTCACCGCCAATGCCCTGATCGACATTTTCGCGGGCATGGGCTTCACGATCTTTGAGGGTCCCGAGATCGAGAATGACTACTACAACTTCACCGCGCTCAACACCCCGAAGGATCACCCCGCGCGCGACATGCAGGATACCTTCTATGTGTCGCCCGAGCTGCTGCTCCGCACGCAGACCTCCGCGGGACAGATCCGTGTGATGGAGAACACCAAGCCCCCGATCAAGATTCTTTCGCCGGGCAAGGTGTTCCGTTCCGACGACGACGCGACCCATTCGCCGATGTTCTCGCAGATGGAGGGTCTGGTGGTCGACAAGGGCATCACCCTCTGCGACCTGCAGGGCATGCTCGACGTGTTCGCACAGAATATTTTCGGCGCGGATGTCAAGACCCGCCTGCGCCCGTCGTATTTCCCGTTCACCGAGCCCTCTGTCGAGGTCGACGTGAGCTGCTTCTCCTGCGGCGGCAAGGGCTGCCGTCTGTGCAAGGGCACCGGCTGGATCGAGGTGCTCGGCGCGGGCATGGTCAACCGCAAGGTGCTCGAGAACTGCGGCATCGACCCGGATGTCTACACCGGCTTCGCATTCGGCATGGGCATCGAGCGCATCACCATGCTCAAATACGGCATCCCCAATATCAAGATGCTGTTTGAGTCCGACGTGCGCGTATTGTCACAATTTTCTGAGTAAGGATTATTCGAGTTAGGAGTGAGCAGTGAGGAGTGAGGAGTTGTTCCGCTGCTTTCGTTCCTGCTGACAGGGAGGGCTGTTCATGGCTGAAACCGTCAGTATCAAGAGCAAGCAGTTTGCCGTGCGGATCGTCCGCATGTATCAGTATCTCACTGCGAAAAAGCATGAATTTGTGCTTTCCAAGCAGGTTCTTCGCAGCGGCACAAGCATCGGCGCAAATATTGCTGAAGCAGGCTGTGCGATCAGCCGAAAGGAATTCGCGCTGAAAATGCAGATCGCATTCAAGGAATGTGCCGAGACAAAATACTGGCTTGATCTGCTGTATGAAACCGATTATCTGACAGAGGACATGCACCGCTCCATGAGCAAGGACTGCACTGAGCTGTTCAAAATGCTTTCTGCGATCACAAAGACTGTTCACGGCAGTTGAAGCGGCAGAAGCAAAAGTGACGGAACAACTCCTCACTCCTAACTGCTCACTCCTCACTTCTCATTTCTCACTTCTCATTTCTCACTTCTCATTTTACTGAAAGGAACGAAAGAAAAATGTTGATTCCGTTAAGCTGGCTGAAAGAATATGTCGATATTGATATCACGCCGCAGGAGCTGGAAAAACGGCTCTTCGACTGCGGCTTTGAGGTCGAGACGCTGACCGAGGTCGGCGGCGATATCTCCGGCGTGGTCGTCGGGCAGGTACGCTCGCTCGAGCCCATCCCCGAGACCCATCTGCACGTCTGTCAGGTCGACTGCGGCGCGCACGGCACCCTCCAGATCTGCTGCGGCGCCGACAACGTCAAAGCAGGCGGCAAATACCCCGCCGCACTCGTCGGGGCGCAGGTCTATGCGACTGCCCGTGACCATGTCACCGTCGAGGGGCTCATGAAGATCAAAAAGGGCAAATTGAAGGGCTTTGAATCGCAGGGCATGCTCTGCTCCGGCATCGAGATCGGGCTGAACGAGGACCTTTACCCCGGCGCGGACTACTGCGGGCTGCTCGTCCTTCCCGAGGACGCTGAGCCGGGCGCAGACGTCAAGCCGATCGTCGGGCTCGATGACTGGCTCTTCGATATCTCGATCACCGCGAACCGCCCCGACTGCCAGTCGGTGCTCGGCATCGCCAGAGAGGTCGCCGCGGCACTGGGCAAGCCGCTCAAAATGCCCGCAACCGACTTCCGTGCAGACGGCTCGCAGCTCGAGGGCTTCCGCGTCAAGGTCGAGGCGCCCGACCTCTGCCCGCGCTATCAGGCGCACTATGTGAAAAACGTGCAGATCGGGCAGTCGCCCGCGTGGATGCGCCGCCGTCTTGCGCTGGTCGGCATCCGCTCCATTTCCAATATCGTCGATATCACCAACTATGTGCTCAAGGAGATCGGTCAGCCGATGCACGCCTTCGATCTGCGCGACTTAAGCGGCAGACAGATCATTGTGCGTCGCGCGGCAGAGGGCGAGAAAACCGTCACGCTCGACGAGAAGGAATTCGCGCTCAGCCCCGCAAATCTCGTCATCTGTGACGCGGAGAGACCCGTCGCGCTCGCAGGCGTCATGGGCGGGCTCAATTCCGAGATCAAGGACGACACCGCAGACGTCGTCTTCGAGGCGGCAAAATTCATGCGCGACAATGTCCGCAAGACGGCGCGCGCACTCGGTCAGCACTCCGACAGCTCCCAGCGCTTTGAAAAGGGCGTCGACGAATATTCGACCGCACTCGGCATGGCGCGTGCGCTGCACCTGATCGACGAGCTGCACTGCGGCACGGTCACTGCGGCGGCTTACTGCGAGGCGGTCAGTGCAGACCCCGACGCCAAGCGCCCGCTGACGGTCTCCCTCTCCGCGGTCAATGCGCTGCTGGGCATCACCGTCCCGGAGGACGAGGTCATCCGCATTCTCACCAATCTCGATTTTGAGCCGCAGCTTTCCGGCGATGCGCTTTCCGTGCAGATTCCCGCATACCGCGAGGACATCGAAAATGCGCCCGACATCGCCGAGGAGCTCATCCGCATGTACGGCTACGAGCACATCACGCCGACCTTCCTCAAGGCGGCGGCGGTCACGAGCGGCGGCAGAAACGCCGATCAGGCTGCACTGATGAAATTGAAGCGCGTGCTCTGCGCACAGGGGCTCTATGAGGCGGTGCACTACTCCTTCTATTCGCCGAAGGATTTCGACATGATCCGTCTGCCGCAGGACGACCCCCGCAGACAGGCGGTCCGCATTCTCAACCCGATCTCCGAGGACCTCTCGGTCATGCGCACGATGCTGACCCCCTCGATGCTCAATGCGGTCATCCGCAATGTGCGCCGCGGCAACGATGCGGGCAGGCTCTTCGAGGTCGCAAAGACCTATCACAGCGCCGACGAGCACCCGACAGAGCAGCCCGAGGAGCGCGAAGCCCTCGCGATCACGCTCTTTGACGGCGGCAAGGTCGATTTCTTCGACGGCAAGGCGGTCACCGAGGCACTCGCGGAGGCATTCCGCCTGACCTTCACCTACAGAAAGCCCGAAAGCCCGGAGAAATATCCGTTCCTGCACCCGGGCATGAGCGCCGTGATCTCCCTTGACGGCAAGGAGATCGGCTTCTGCGGCATGCTCGCACACGACCTGACCGACGACCTGATCCCCGAGCACTGTGCCTTCCTTGCAGAGCTCGACCTGACCGCGCTGCGTCCGTATCTGCGCGGCGAGCTGCAGTTTGCGCCGCTGCCGAAATTCCCGGTCGAAAAGCGCGATATCGCACTGCTCGTCAGCGAGGAGGTGCTCTGCGCCGACCTCGAGGCGGCAATGCACGAGGCATGCAAGGCGCTCGATTCCGTCCGGCTGTTTGACGTCTACAAGGGCAAGCAGATCGCGGCGGGCAAGCAGTCGCTCGCGTTCACGCTGACCTTCCGTTCGGACGATCACGCGCTGACCGACGCTGAGGTCGATCAGTTCGTTGCAAAAATCCTAAAGCAGCTCGGCAGGAGATTTGAGGCGGAGCAGCGGTAAATCCGCGCCGCCCCCGCATGAAAGGAGAATGTGTTATGAAGGCAACATCCGCAGAGGCAGCAAAGATTCTGCGCCAGCTCCGCGACGAGCTCAGCGCCGTCCTGCACCGCGAGGCGAACACCCGCAGCTTTCTGGCTGCGCTCGGCGAGGACGTCGAGTCGGCGCGCCCGGAATATGACTATGCCGAAGCACAGGCTGCGATCCTCGTGCTGGAGGAGAAGATCAGAAAGGTCAAGCACGCGATCAATGTCTTCAACACCGTAACGCAGGTGCCGGGCTTCGATATGACGATCGACGAGATGCTGGTCTATCTGCCGCAGCTCTCCGAGCGTGTCAGCAAGCTCGCCGCGATGAAGGACGCACTGCCCAAGGCGCGCGAGAGCACCGGCTATTCGCGCACGGGCAATGTGATCGACTACCGCTACGCAAACTACGACATCAGGCAGGCGCAGGCGGATTACACCGCCGCCGCGGAGCTGCTCGCAAGGGCACAGACCGCGCTCGATCTGGTCAACAGCACCGCGCAGCTGGAGCTGCCGGTCTGAGCGTTTTCCGTTCGCGGCAGAGCATTTTGCACGAAAGTGCAGTATGATGAAAAAACAGGGTACTGTCCAATGTAAAAAGTATTCCGTTATTCATTTTTGTTATCGTTCAGCGTATCTGTCCAATGTAAGAGCAATCTCTGAAATGAACGCAGAGCGAATGCTCAACCGCACTGCCGCGGAGAAAGCCTGCGCCCCGGCAGCCTGCAGGCACGGTTTCACGGGCTGCCGCATGAAAAATGCAACCGGAGTGAGGGTTCTTCCTTCGCTCCGGTTTTATTTGTTTTTCCGCGCTTCCAATCCATCCGCGAAGCGGATACCGCTGTTATTCTTTCTTCTTTTCCCCCGCCTCACTTCTGACTGACCCTCAACAGCAGGCGCGCAAGGTGTCGGAACAACTTCTCACTCCTCACTGCTCACTCCTGACTTGACCACCTCACTCCGCACTTCTCATTTCGCCCTTCTCTCCGGTCGCTTTCAGAAGAATCTGCACACTCTTCATATCGCCCCAGAGGTTCGGGATCAGCACACCGCACTGCATCAGATAGGCGCCGGTGTGCACATATTCCTTCCCGCAGAGCGTATAGCGATACGCTGTCTCCGGGTCGAGCCCTGCGAGCGTCACGCGCCGCGATTTCATGTTCGGCTCGGCTGTGATCTGCACAAAGGTGAACAGTGCCTCCCTGCCGTCGGGCGAAACATACATCCACGCATCAAAATCCGCGAAGGACTGCGCCGCAAATCCCGACGGCGCAAAGGGGTCGCCGAGCCGGTAGAGCCGCCCGCTGCGCACCAGATGCGCGATCTCCTTATAGCGGGCGATCTGCGCGGGAATCTGCGCCTTTTCCTCGTCGGAGAGCTGCCGCACGTCGAGCTCATAGCCGAAGGTGCCGTTCATCGCGACATGTGCGCGCGTCTCAAAGGGCGTATTGCGCCCCGTCGCGTGATTCGGGCAGACGCTGACATGCGCGCCGATCGCGGAGGGCGGCATAAAGAGCGACGCGCCGTACTGGATGCGCAGGCGCTCCTTCGCGTCGGTGTCATCGGAAGCCCAGATCTGCGGGGAATAATAGAGCAGCCCCGGGTCAAACCGCGCACCGCCGCCCGAGCAGCTCTCGAGCAGGATATCGGGGTATTCGGTCACGAGCCGCTCCATCAGCGCATAGACGCCGAGGACATAGCCGTGCCAGAGCGTGCGCCGCGGGACCTCGGTCAGCTGGCGGTTCATATCCCACTTGATATACGAGACCGGCGCAGAATCGAGGATGCGCTTCATCTGTGCCCAGACCGCCTCGCGCACCTCCTCTCGGGAATAATCGAGCACATACTGCGCGCGCGACTGCGTCCGGTCGGTGCCCGGCGTGCCGATCGCGTAGTCGGGGTGTGCGCGGAAGAGGTCGCTGTCCGGCGAGATCATTTCCGGCTCAAACCAGAGCCCGAATTTCATACCCTTCGCCGTAATGTGATCGGTCAGCGGCTTCAAGCCCCCGGGCAGCTTGCGCGGATCGGGCGTCCAGTCGCCGAGCGAGCAGTTGTCGCTGTCGCGGTGTCCGAACCAGCCGTCGTCGAGCACAAAGAGCCCGATGCCGAGCGCGGCGGCTTCGTCCGCGATGGCTTTGAGCTTTTCGAGGTCGAAGTCGAAATAGGTCGCCTCCCAGTTGTTGATGAGCACGGGGCGGTCGCGGTCGCGCCACGGCGAGCGGATCAGGTGCGTCATCCAGAGCTGATGATAGGTGCGCGACATGCCGCCCAGACCCGTTTCGCTGTAGACCAGCGCCGTCTCGGGCGCGTCAAACACCGCACCGGGCGGCAGCTCCCATGCAAAATCCTCGGGCTGAATGCCGATCTGCGCTCTGGTCTGGCAGAACTGCGTCAGCTCTGCCTGCAGCATGAAGTTGCCCGAATAGATCAGCGAAAAACCGAAAGCCTGCCCGCTCTCCTCGGTCGTCTGCGGGCGCAGCAGCGCAAAAAACGGGCTGTACTGGTGCGAGGATTCTCCGCGCAGGCTGTCCAGACGCTGCTTGCCGTGCATCAGCGGACGCCGCTGCACCTGCCGCTCGCGCGCCCATGAGCCGTAGAGCGTCAGCATCTCGAAGCGGTCGTCGTCGAGATCGACCGAGGCGGAGAGCACGCGCGTCAGCGTGATCGGCTCCGTGCCTGCATTCTCGCAGGAGGCGCTGCGGATGACCGCATCGAGCCCTTCAAACACGGTGTAATACAGCGTCACGCGCAGCCCGGAATATTTATCCTGCATCGTGACCGCAAGCGTCTCCGCGCCCTCGCCCCATGTGTGCGGAAGCCCCGCGGGCGCGTGCTTGCCCCTGAAAATCCGGTGGCTGACATAGCGCAGCGCACAGACCCGCACGCCCGATGCCGTCTCCATGCCGAAGGCTGCCTCGCGGTAGTCGCCGGTGCCGGAGACCGGATATTCAAACGGCGCACAGTCCATGAAGCTCGCCCGCTCGCGCTCGTTTTCCGTCGGCACAAACGGCGGCTCCTGCAGCCGCAGCAGCGCGGTCATATCCTGCGGTGCGATGCGCTTTCCCCAGTAGACATGGCAGAGAAAGCCGTCGTCGGCAAGCGCCGCGACATAGCTCGCGTGCGGTGTGTCCAGCTGAAACTGTCTTGCTTCTTCCAGATATGTGATCATGCTGTTCCCCCTGTTTCAGATCGGAATTGTCCGGTTGCTCCCTCTATTATAGCAGAACGGCGGCAGGATTGCAAGAGAAAGCGGTCTTTTCCGCGAAAATCTCTTGACATTTTTGCCGAAATATGATAGACTTTAGGTATCACATTCATGTGAAAAATCTAAAAGGAGGACAACAGGCATGGCAACATATCGCTGTAAGGTTTGCGGGAAGGTATTCGAGGTTGAGGACGGCGTGACGCCGGTCTGCCCGGTCTGCAAGCAGTCGGGAGACAAGCTCGAGCTCGTCGAGGACAAGCCCGCAGCAGCATCCAATCCCTACGCCGGCACGCAGACCGAGAAGAATCTGCAGGCAGCATTCGCAGGCGAATCGCAGGCGAGAAACAAGTATACCTATTTCGCATCCGTCGCAAAGAAGGAGGGCTTCGAGCAGATCGCCGCGATCTTCCTCCAGACCGCCGACAATGAGCGCGAGCACGCGAAGATCTGGTTCAAGGAGCTCGGCGGCATCGGCAAGACCGCACAGAACCTCGCTGCCGCCGCAGACGGCGAGAACTTCGAGTGGACCGATATGTACGAGGATTTCGCAAAGACCGCCGAGGCAGAGGGCTTCGCGGCACTTGCGGCGAAATTCCGCATGGTCGGTGCGATCGAGAAGCACCACGAGGAGCGCTACCGCGCACTGCTGAAGAACCTCGAGGCACAGGAGGTCTTCAAAAAGAGCACCGTCAAGGTGTGGGAGTGCCGCAACTGCGGACATATCGTCGTCGGCACGGATGCCCCGGAGGTCTGCCCGGTCTGCCAGCACCCGCAGAGCTTCTTTGAGGTTCACGCCGAGAATTACTGATCCCGACAAATCCCCTCTGTGCCTCGTGCGCAGAGGGGATTTGTGGACAGGCTGAAGGAGCGGCTGTGTATGCAGCCGCTCCTTGGCTTTTCGACTCCGTTTCGCTTCCGGAATAGTGTTCGTCGGTGATATCTTATCTAAAGATTGAGCAGTCTATTGAAGACTACTGCATATTCTGATGATTATTTAGAGTCTGGCTAATGTCGTAGTGGAAACCTGCTCCCCCCAGTAATATTAAGCAACTCAACGGAATAGTCTCCGCTAATTTTGATCCAAGTGTTTGGTCTGTATTAAATAAACATTGAGCAATTAAAAAAAACAAAGAAGTTGAGGGCGCACCCATCGGAACGCCCTCACGGTTCATGGCACAAGATGACTAAGAAATCATGCGGAACTATACTTGCGTTTTTCAGGAAAACGCCGTATAATAAAGCTAATAGTGAGATGTGTTTCTCTCAAAGAATGATGTCGCAGTCTTTACCGTCCAGCGGTGTGATGAAGACCATTTCCTCTGGCTTCAGTTCCTTCTGCATGACATACATCTCAACTTTTGTCACAGGCGGGTCAAACTTAATTCTCGGTTCAGTCGGGAAATCGCCTTTGATGATGCGTTCGTAAAGCGGCTTGATGAACGATCTCCAGTCCTCCAGATACTCGTCATCTTCACTCATATCCTCTTCCAACACGCTCATTCCGTCTCCACCATAGAAAAGCTGAAGCGCTGTGCTAAGTGTGCATGCTGGATTTTTGAGTATTTCGGTTGGTATGTCGAATTCATCGTCCCAGTTGTAGTTGAATGCACACAAGTATAGTGTTTCAGGGTCGGTGCAAGAACGAACATATTTGACGGTTTGGGCGACTGTCCATCTGTACTTAATGTTTTTTACTGCAACTTGATCCATTTTAATCCTCCTTTTAACCTAATGCATTATATCTTCTTTCCCACATATCAAGGGTGGGAGCGCGGGGGCAGCGCCCCCGCAAAAAAACGCAGACACATATCACGATCCTGTTACTCCCATTTCACGCGCAGCATCCGCAGCGTGCGGACGTCCGGCACACCGGCGTAGAATTTGTCGAGCACCTGCCGGAACACCGGAATCTCCGGGTCCGCGACCGCAAACAGCGTCATGCTCGAGCAGATCTTCAGGTCGTCGGGATAGCCGGCGATCTGCGTGATATCGCCCGTGCAGGCGAGCAGCGCCTCGGATATTTCGATCAGCCTTGCGCGGAGCGTCGGCTCCTGCAGATAGGCGCGCGCCTCCCCGATGCCGCTGATGCCGTAATCGCAGGCAGGCGGCGACGACCCGAGCCCCTTGAGCTGCGGGAACACATACCAGATCCAGTGCGAATATTTGCTGCCCGCCCTGATCTCCTCAAGCGCCGCGGAATAGGGCGCAGTCACCGCATAGGGCAGACCGTGCGCCTGCGCATCGAGAAACCGCTGTAAATTGAAGCTGTCCGCCATGTTTACCGCTCCTTCCCGGTCATTGCAGCAGACGGCTGAAAAAGTCCGAGCCGTTGCGCGCGTCAAATTTTTCTGCCAGCTCCCCCGCGGACGCTCTGCATCCGGCGGCGCGCGCTGCGATATCGCCGTCGGGGAGCGTCAGCCCCGCTGCCTGTGCCGCGGTCAGCAGCCGCCATGCGCCGAGATCGAACCAGAAGCACAGGAACGGATTGCGCGAGCCCTCGCGAATCTCCGCGTGTCTGCGGTAAAACTGCAGCCCTGCGGCGGGGTCGTTCACCGCGTCATAGCGCATCAGCAGCCCGATCTGCTCCAGACGCATGCGCTGCCCCTCACAGAGCGGACGGTCCAGCGCCGCCCAGTGTGCCGCGTCGGTCAGATCGCCGCGGGAGAGCGCATCCTCGAGCAGATAGCCGTAGGTCGTCGCGGGGACCTCCCCGCCGGTCAGGTGCTGCGAGAAAATGCGCTCCGCCGCCTGCATTGCGCCGTCGCGGTCGCCGAGCACCAGCCGCCAGCGCATGATCGAATCGCAGGCATCCGCTTCGCCGTCCGACATTTCGTCCTCGGGCGCGCGCAGAAAATCCTCAAAATCCAGACGCAGCCTTGCGCGGTCGAAAAAGCTGTAGAAGATCGCGCGCTTTTCGTAGAGGGGTCTGAGCGAGAAGCCGTTCAGCGTCAGCTCCCGGCGGAATTCGGAGAACCAGCGCAGAATCTGCGGCTTGTCGATCTGCCAGAACTCCGGCGCCGCCTCGACGATCCATTTGAACATCCAGAGCGTGCCGCGGGTATTCTGCGCGGCGAGCTCCGGGTTTGCCTTTGTCAGCGCGAGATACTGCGGGAAATCGACCAGCGCCTGATAGCGGTCGCCGCTGAACACCGATTCGCGGATCAGATCGCTGTGAAACTGCATCGACCAAAGCGGATCGCCGGCGAGGTCTGCCTGCGCGATCGCCGCCCGGATCGCACGCATACGCGGGTCGCCCGGCTGCAGCCTGCGATAGTCGTCGCGCAGTGCTTCGGGATCATACATTGTACCGTCACATCCTTTGCCGTAAAGCGAGAAATGAGAAGTGAGAAATGAATGCGTACAGGGAGCAGGGAGGAGGTAGGAGGGAGCAGGGAGGAGGGCGAGTTAGAAGTTAGGAGTGAGGAGGGAGGAATTGTTCCGTCACTTCTGATGCTGACTGAGAGAAGCATGGGGAGTATCGACCCATAAGAAGGCGCGCCAGCGCCGTGTGTTACGCGAAACTGGGAGAAGGTGCCAAACGGCGTCCGGAGGAAATCGCCAGCCCGGGCTCCGGGCGGGGGCTGCCCCGCCTCCGGGCTGAGGAGTTGTTCCGTCACTTCTGACGCTGATTGAGAGAAGCATTGGGAGTATCGACCCATAAGAAGGCGTGACAGCGCCGTGTGTTACGCGAAACTGGGAGAAGGTGCCAAACGGCGCCCGGAGGAAATCGCCAGCCCGGGCTCCGGGCTGAGGAATTGTTCCGTCACTTCTGACGCTGCTTGAGAGAATCATGGGGGGTATCGGCCCAGAAGAAGGCGCGCCAGCGCTGTGTGTTACGCGAAACTGGGAGAAGGTGCCAAAC
>JAEELE010000110.1 GCA_016288755.1 Oscillospiraceae bacterium | reverse complement strand
CAGCGTGACAGACTGCAGGCTCGTGCATCCGTCGAATAGGGCTGATGGTATTTCTTCGATACCCGCCGAGATCACTGCCGCAGACAGCGCGGTGCAGTCTGCAAATGCATGATCGCCGATTGTTTTCACACTGCCCGGAATCTCGAGGTGTTCCAGACTGGTGCAGTCTGCAAATGCGTATTCGCCGATTCTGGTCACGCCGTTCGGCATGTCGACGTCTTCAAGACTGCTGCAGCCACGAAATGTTACGTTCGCGATCTCGGTCACACTGTCCGGAAGATCCACCGACTGCAGCGCGGTGCAGTTTTCAAATGCACCGTCGCAGATCTCCCCCACAGACTCCGGGATATATACCGAACACAGGGCGGTGCAGCATGCAAATGCATGATTACCGATTCTGGTCACGCCGTCCGGCATGTTGACGTTTTCCAGACTGGTGCACCATAAAAATGTTCTCTCCGCGATCTCGGTCACGTTTTCCGGAATGTTGAGGGTATGCAGCTGGCTGCAGTACGCAAATGCCTCGTCCCCGATTCGGGTCACGCCCTCCGGTAAACAGACATCGTACAGCAGCGAGCAATCCTGAAATGCGCCGTCCCCGATGGCGGTCAGGGTTGTCGGGAGCGTAACGGACTCCATATTCTCGCAGCCTTGAAACGCAAAGCTGCCGATGCTCGTCACGCCCTCCCCGATTTCCAACACGCTCACGCCGGCGGCACCGTAAAACGGGCTCGCTTCCTCGGTAAAATCCGGCATATCACCGCTGCCGCTGATCGTTAGATACCCGCTTTCGCTCAGCGTCCATGTGAGACCGCCTCCCAGCGTGCCGGAACTCGGCAGGTCGGCAGCACCTGCCGTGAGCGGCGGTACGAACAGCCTGACGCCCTCCGGCAGCACGGGCAGTGCCCCGCCGAGCAGCGTCGCCGCGGACAGGATGACAGCCGCGGTCCTCTTCCATCGTTGTTTCATGCTCTTTGGTCCTTTCTGCTGCATATTTTTCCGCGCGCCGCGCAGCAACCGGCACGTCCGGTTTCATTATAGCATATTTTCCCAGAAAAAGCAATGGGAGAATGCGCGAAACGGGCGACAAAAAGGAGCCGCACTGCCCGGGATGCAAAGCAAAACCCCGAGCCCGTGACATTGTTTGTCAGGGTCGGGGTATGGATGCCCGTCAGCTGCCGACGATCCTGCCGTCTGCAATTTCGATCACGCGCCCGCACTGCTGCGCGATTCCCATATCATGCGTCACGATGATGACGGTCTTTGCGTCCTCGCGGCTCAGATCGGACAGCAGCGCCATGACCTCTTTCGCCGCCTGCGAATCCAGATTGCCGGTCGGCTCATCGCAGAGCAGAATGTCCGGGTCGTTGACCAGCGCACGGGCGATCGCGACACGCTGCTGCTGACCGCCCGAGAGCATGGAGGGATAGTGCTCCAGTCTGTCTTCGATGCCGAGCCTCTGCGACAGTTCCGCAACCGGCGCCGCCTCCTGCTTTCCACCCCGAACCAGAAACGGAAACAGAATATTCTCCCTCGCGGTCAGCTCCGGAATCAGATGGAAAAACTGAAACACAAACCCGATCTTCGCCGAACGCATTTTTGCCAGCCTGCTGTCATTCATCTGCAGAAGATCGTCGTTTTCGAGCAGCACGTTTCCCTCCGCTTCGCTGTCAATGCCGCCGAGCAGATGCAGCAAGGTCGATTTTCCGCTGCCCGAGGCGCCGATGACCGCCGTGAGCTTTCCCCGTTCAAATTCGGCATCGACGCCGCGCAGTGCATGGACCTCAACACCGCCGGAGCGGTATGTTTTTGTGAGATTGACTGTTCGCAGAATCGCATCCATGTGATCACTCCCTGTTCATTTCGGATAAGGTATCCTTGAGATTGCGGACATACTGTGTTTTCAGAATCAGAAAGACCGTGAGAATACTGAACACTGCAATCAGGAAACAGAGCAGGATAAACACCTGACGCCAGTCCGGCACCCACATTTCTTCCCCGAGCAGAAACCGGTTCCGCAGCACGCGAAGCTGCGCCGCAATGGCGCTGACCTCTTCGCCGGAGGCATTGCTGCTGTAAAGCTGATCGCGCTGTGTCACCAGCGCACAGTACATTTCGTATTTTGATTTCAGGATCATCCGGCAGACAAACACCGCAATGCCGCTGACCAGCGTGCTGATGACCGGGATTTTCAGATTGCTGCGCAGAACAGCGCGCGTCAGTCTGCGCTTTTGCAGCCCGACACAGCGCATGACCGCAAACGACTGCGATCTCATGCGCAGGGAGAGCCGCAGCACATTGCCGAAGCCGATCAGAAATACCGCAAACAGCAGCACAATCAGGAGAATGATGCTGAGATAATCGAACACGAAGCGGAACACCGCCTGCCGTTTCATCCCGAACACCGTCGTGCACTGCACCGTACCGCTCTCAGCCCGGATGCACGCCGCCGCTGCCCGGATGACATTCTCATCCGCATTGCCGTCGACGAGCGCCTTGTTGTAGGAATCGCCGAACAGACCGAGCTGTGCTGCATATTTCCCGTCCAGCAGGAGGAAACCGGGATAATTCCGCAGATCGTTGACGACATGGCGCAGAATGCTGTTCTCTTCGATTTCCGTGCTGCTCAGTCTGACGCACTGTGCCACCTGTAATTCTGCGGTCACGCTGTCTGCCGTCTGACAGCCGGTGCTGTCTGCGCGGAAGGAATGCACCCGGAAGGTTTCGTCCGCGGCAAATTCACTGCCGTCGCCGTAGACGGAGACCCAGACTGCGCCGCCCGATCGGATGCTGCTGCCGCTCACCGACGCGAATTCATCCAGCATCGCATCGTTCACGAGAATGCAGGGGAGTGCGGCGAGCGTCTGCGGTTGTGCACCGAGCCGGATACAGTCGTCGTCGGAGACCGCATTTGCAAGGACGGTTTCATTTGCCTGTCCGTTCAGCTCCAGCACAAGGTCAGACTGGTCACTCCAGCACAGTGCCCGCTGAATGCCGGTCTGCTGCATGGCGTCCAGATCTGTCTGGGAAATGCCGCTGTCTCCGGCAGGCGTGAGATATTTTGCGGCAGCGAACGGATTCCGCGCCTCGATCAGCGCATCGAACTGCTCTGCTTTCAGATTGAGCCCGTCCAGCACCTCGTAGGTTCCTTTCCGCGCGGTCTGCATGGTGGTCTGCGCGACGACGCTTTCGCCCTTCCCGACCGGTGTGCAGTAGAGATACCCCGCAACACCGACCACAGTGACAGCGGACAGCGAGATCACCTGCAGCGCCATGATGCCCTTCTGCGAGAGCACGCGGTCAATGCCGCCGTAAACGGAGCGGATCACGCGGTGTCTGCTGTGCCTGACCGGGCTTTCGGCGGTTTTCAGCCGGAAGAGCAGCGCCGCGAGAATGACAGCATATGCGGCGATATACGTCAGGAATTCTGCGGTCAGCGCAAACTGCAGCGGCGGGAGCGTCCGCTGTGCGACGACCCATTCCGTGATGTAGCCCTTGTATGCGGGCAGGGCAAACCATCTGCCCTGTGCGAAAAGAATGCCCTCATAGAGCAGAATGCCGGACGCCGCACCGATCGCCGCGGAGACCACAAAGAACACAGCCATTTCTATCAGAAGCAGCCGGGCGAGCCGCATTTTGGAATAGCCGATGCAGCGCATCAGCTGAAAGGAGCGCAGGCGGCTCCGGAGCACGACCGTCAGAGCGGAGAGCATGGAGATCGCGGAAACGATCACGCTGAACACCGTGATCATCCGGACCATTTTCAGCTTCGGCGCGGTGTCGATCGTCTGACCGCCCTTTGCCATTGCCGTGAGCTGGATGCCGGGTGCTCTGCCGGTGCCGACCCGGTCGTATTCGCGCTTGAAGCATTGATACAGCAGATCGGATTCTTCCGCAAACAGATTTTCGTTCTCTGCGAGCGCCATCTGTTCGCCGCGGAAGAACTGAAACATCAGATTGGTATAGCGTTCGGGGAAGGCATCGGTTTCCTCCGCGGAGAGAATGATGCGCGGGTCACAGAACTCCGTGCCGTACACCGGGCTTTCAAAGGTATCTCTGCCGAATTCGGCAAAGATGCCGACCAGCTGCACACGAAGTGTCCGGGGCTCGGTTTCATTCAGCGCGATGATCGGAAGCTCGATCTCATCGCCGACTTTTGCCAGCGGGGCGACGATCTGCAGAACATCCCTCGTGACAGCGGCTTCGCCCTTTGTCTGCGGCAGTCTGCCCTCTGCGAGAGGATAATGCGCGAGCTGCTCAGCGGACGCATCCCGGAAGCTGCCCGCCGTTGCCGAGAAATCGCCCTGCTGCATGTGCCCGATGCAGTCGGTTTTCCCGACCGCCTCGACGGCTCCCGATTGTTCGATCAGGCTGACCGTATCGGCATCGACGTTTTTGTATTCCGCATCGAACGCGCCGTCGGCGTCATAATAGGAATGCAGCTCGCGCCGGAGCTCCGTTCGCTCCAGAAACCCCGAGACCGTGACCGTCAGAACCAGAAGAATCGCCGACGCAATCACCGAAAGCATTTCGCGCCTGTGCTTTGACCAGTATTTGATCAGAAACCGAAGATCGGCTGACATATCCATCACGCCTTTCTGAAAAAATCAGGGCAGTGCTGTCGGCTAAGCGACAGCACTGCTTGTGTGTGTGCAATTATGATGTTTGAGTAACTCCATCGACATTTTTCACATAGACACTGCCAGATGTGCTGTAATAGCCTGTCTGAGGCACTACAGTGAAGTAGTATGATCCACCGGAAAGAAAAATGCTGGCGGACTGATCCGGAACATATGTACTAGGCAATAGAATTGTGTGGATTTCTGTGGCGTTTCCGTACTTGTAAAGCTTCAGAACTGCTGCACCACTCGAACAATTCGAGAAGATGATCGTGATTGTTCTTCCGGTATTGATACTAAACCCTTCGGAAAGAGTAGTGACACTGTGGACACTGGACCAGGAATATGAATGGTTATATGTTTGAATGATATCTCCGCTCTGAACGAAAGAATCGGCTGCCGGAGCATCACCCAGTACATCAGCACTTGTTGTGAGTCCCCCAATACCGGTGAAGGTGCACATTGCAGAAGCAGCAACGGCGAGAATGGTGTTTTTCAGTTTGTTTTTCATAGTGATTTTTCCTTTCAAGTCATCTTTTTTTCCAAACGTGATTTAGTCCTTTTTCATTTGTTCAGTGGCATCAAGATACACAGTCATAGGCATCACCATTTCACTGATTACTTCAAGCATCAACCGGCAGGCACCCAAACCACGTTGGAGTAGTTTGTGATGCTCTGCGAACTGGGGAAGAACCAGCCGGTTTCCTTTGAAGCATCTCATATTATTTACTTCCTTATCTATCCGTGCGCATTCTGTTTTCCGCCCCTCTATATATACAATGTCAGGAAGATGCCCTTTTTTTGCACGCGCCCCGCAAAATCGGCACAATGCACAAAGGGTTGTGTGTATCATCGTCTGTGATTGTACATAGTGCGGTGCATGAGATAGCGGCTTGCAGAGCGATGATCAGTACTCTTTTGTTTCCGGCTGTGCAGCTAAAGCTGTATGATGTGATCAACCCTGTTGCATTCGGGTCATCAGTGCCCGGTTCAACAGCTGCACTCACATGAATCGGCAGGCTGAACAAAAGGATACAGGTCACAGTCAGCACGATCAGCTTTTTCAGACACCTCATTTTTCACCTCCTTATCATTGTACCACAGCCGACAGGAAAAGTCAAGCAAAGAAGCCATGAAGCATTGCTATCAGCTGTTCACACATGAAGCTGAAAAATGCCCGGCGATTCACGAAAAATCGCCGGGCAAAGGTCAGTTTCCGCATCTGTGCTTTCCTGTCGTGGATGACCTGATCACCACGCCCGAGGACCCTGACCACCCGGTCAAGGAAGGTATCGGTTATTTTGCCTATGCTGTGCCGCAGGAGGAATTTCAGGAGACTGTCAGAACATTCGCCGATCAGGTGGAGAGCATCCTGAATGAGACCGTAAAGCAGACCGACTCCGATTTTGAAAAAGCCTATGCGCTGTATCAGTATTTCGCCGAGCAGTACTCCTATGATTACGAAGCATATAACATGATGCAGACGGATATTCAGAACCTGCGCAAGCTGACTGCCTGTCATGTGTTCAACGAGGCATCCGGAATCTGCTGTGAGCTGTCCGTGGCGTATTCCTATCTGCTGATGCAGGCGGGCGTCGATGCGACCGTGATGATGGGCGGCGATCACGAATGGTCCTATGTCCGGATCAACGGGGAAAACTATCACATCGACCCGACCTATGCGCTGAACGGCAGCAGTCTCGCATATTTCATGATGAACGATGCGCAGCGGGAAAACACCGGCTTTGACAGGAATGAGTTTGTCATCACATCCTGCTATACCCAGCTGTACGATACGCCTGAGTACACATCGGATGATGACACCTTCTCTCCGCTGTGGGACACCGATTACGAGGCGATCGACCGCGAATGCAAGACGCTCTCTGTCCGGCGGTATGACTGGGAAACGGAGGAATCCACACCGTTCCGGTTCTCCTATCAGGGATTTTGAGCGCGCTGACCGTCTGTCATAAATACGATGAGCCTGTCTGATTGAATATCAGACGGGCTCTCAGTCTGTAGATAAAGTGTCTCCGACGGATTGATATTGAGGGCTCCGCCCTCAAACTCCCGCGTAAGGGACTGCGTCCCTTACGAATCCCATTATAATAAAAATGGCGTATCAGCGTAAAAATCACATATAATGGGATTCCAAAGGGGTAGTACCCCTTTGGCAGGGGCGCGGGGACAGAGTCCCCGCAAAATGTGCCGCAGGCACATTAAATATACTTTTTCGACAAGCTGTGAGCCTGTCTGATTGAATATCAGACGGGCTCTTTTTCTCAAATAATATGATGCTGACAAAATGCCTTGCTTTTTTGCGCATGACATGTTATAATGAGCGTACAGCAGAGCTGCTGACCGCCGCCCGGAGACCGGGGGGGGAATGAAGTGCAAAGGAGACCGGGGCTATGGACAGGAAACTGAAGCTGAACCTTTCGCAGACGATCCGTGTGGGATTTGCATTTCTTGCGATCCTTGCATTCTGGCAGATGTATAACAATGTCATTCCGCTGATCCTGACAAAAACCTTCCGTATGGATAAGAGCATTTCCGGGCTGATCATGGCTGCCGACAATGTTCTGGCGCTGTTTCTGCTGCCGCTGTTCGGCGGGCTTTCGGACCGCTGCCGCGCGAAAATGGGAAAGCGCAAGCCGTTTATTCTGTGCGGAACGGTCTCGGCGGTGTTTCTGATGCTGCTGATCCCGTTTCTGGACAACGCCTATTTTGCCGAACCGAAAACGGCGTTCGAGATCGTGTTTGTCTGTGTGCTCGGCTGCATTCTCGTTGCGATGGGCACCTACCGGAGCCCGGCAGTCGCGCTGATGCCGGATGTGACGCCGAAGCCGCTCCGCAGCCGGGCGAATGCGGTCATCAATCTGATGGGCGCGCTCGGCGGCATCATCTATCTGATCGCAGCGAAGATCATGTATCCGTCCTCCGGAACGCAGGATGCGGAGCATGTCGATTATCTGCCGCTGTTTCTGGTGATGGCAGGCATCATGATCGTGTCGCTGATCGTGGTGATGTTCTGTGTCGATGAGGTGCGCTGGAATGCGGAAATGCTCGCATGGGAAAGGGCGCACGCGGAGGATGACCCTGCCGCGGAGGCGGAGGAGCGGAATGAACAGCTCCCGAAGGATGTGAAGAGAAGCCTGATCTTTCTGCTGATTTCCGTCGCGTTCTGGTTTATGGGCTATAACGCGATGGAAACATGGTTCACGACCTATGCAGATGCCATGTGGAAAATGGGGCTCGGCGATGCGTCCCTCTGCCTGACGATCGCAACCGCCGGAGCGATCCTGTGCTTCATTCCGAGCGGCGTGCTCGCCAGCAGGATCGGGCGCAGGAAAACGATTCTGGTCGGGATTCTGCTGCTGTCCGGCAGCTTCTTCAGCGTATTCGCCTATACCTGTGTGTTTCAGGAATTTCACCGGATTCTCTATATTCTGTTCTTTCTGGTGGGCGCTGCATGGGCGTTTATCAATGTCAATTCGCTGCCGATGGTGCTGGAAATGTGCAAGGGCTCCGAGGTCGGACGCTTCACCGGCTATTATTATGCGTTCAGCATGACGGCGCAGATCGTGACGCCGATCCTTGCGGGCGCTCTGCTGGAGCATGTCAATTATATGACGCTGTTTCCGTACTGCGGTGTGTTCGTTTTGTCTGCGTTTGCAGCGATACAATTTGTGCGGCACGGCGATGCCATGCCCGAAGCCAAGCGGGGACTGGAGGCTTTTGAGGATCTGGACGGATGAGCGTATGCGCCCTTCCGCCGCCGGTTCAGCCTGTCGATAAAGACAAGTATCTGCGAGCCGGGAGCTGCTGTATCGCTGCGTGATGATTGATCACGGCGCAATACCCCAAACCCCGGTGCGCATCAGTCTGAGCATAGGAAGCAAACCGGACGGAACAACTCCTCACTGCTCCCTCCTACCTTTTCCCTGAATATTGATTGACCGCCGTCTGCACAATGCAGGCGGCGGCTTTTTTCTGTGATTCATGCTTCCTCAAACATTTCCCCGTCCACGATGTGCACGGTTCTCTGCGCCCACTTCGCGACATTCATATCATGCGTGATCATGACGATGGTATTGCCCATTTCATGCAGCTTGGTAAACAGCCTGAGAACCTCTGTGCCGCTGTTCTGATCGAGTGCACCGGTCGGTTCGTCGGCGAGGAGCAGCGAGGGCTTGCTGCACAGTGCGCGTGCAATGGCGACTCTCTGCCGCTGTCCGCCGGAGAGCTCCGAGGGCTTGTGCCGCAGACGCTCCGAGAGCCCGAGCATTGCAATGACCTCCCCGCATTCCCTTTCGGCGGTTTTCCGGTCCTCACCGCGCATCAGCAGCGGCATGATGATGTTCTGCATCACCGTGTAGGTCGGAATCAGATGGTAGTTCTGGAAAATGAAGCCGATTTCCTGATTGCGGATTTTGGTCAGCTCCTTTTCCTTCGCATTGTGGATCGGAATGCCGTTCAGCTCGTAAGTGCCGCTGTCCATCGTGTCCATGCAGCCGATCATATTCATCAGTGTGGATTTGCCCGAGCCGGACGGTCCGAGGATCGCCGTGAACTCGCCCTTGTTGACCGAAAAATCAATGTTCCTGAGGACATTCAGCGTTTCTGCACCCATCCGGTAGCTTTTGCAGACCTGCTTCATGGAAATCACCTGTTCTGCTGCCATAGAGATCACTCACTCCTCCAGAATCCAGATCGCAGTGATGACATCATTGCCGTCGCTGTCTTTCTCAACGCTGCATCTGATCATATCGCCGGCGCTCAGCACTTCAAAATCCGTTTCGACGCCCAGTGCGGTCGTGACGGTCGTCCCGACGGGAACGCGCAGCTCCTCCTGTTCGCCGGTCAGCGTATAACGGCTGTTTCCGACGGAAACGGAACGGCTGCCGCCGGATTTCGACGGTTCAAAGCCCCCCGGAAAATTGCCGTCTGCCGGCTTTTCAAAGCCCTCCGGCATGTTGGAGAAGTCAAAGCCCTCGGGCATATCTGACGGATCGAAGTTCTCCGGTCTTTCACGTTTGGTCTCGCCGGAGCGTTTCTCCGAATCAGAATCTGCTGCGGCATCCGCATCGCCGCTGTCTGCGTTTTCGTTGTATTCCGCCAGCAGAAGCACGAGATCGTTGCCGGATACAGAATCGATCTGCCCGTAAATCACATTTGAATTTGCCGCATTTGCGGCGCTCCCGCATGCGGTCAGGGATGCGAGCAAAGCCGCTGCCATCGCAGCAGTCAGAAGTCTTTTCATAACTGTTCTCCTTTTTATTCGCCGGAAAGTGCATCGACCGGAACGAGCCTTGATGCCTTCCATGCCGGATAGAAGCCGAACACAGTGCCGGTCACGATCGAGAAAGCCAGTGCCAGTGCCGCGCCGCCGACGGACATTTCCGTGCGGATGCTGAAGCCGGACAGCACCGGATATCATGATGCCGGAGATGAACGGAGTGGATGTGCTGCGGCAGCTGCGCAGCGCCGGCATCAACACGCCCGCAATGTTTCTTTCCGCGCGGACAGAGGTCTATCAGCGCGTCGAGGGGCTGGATGCCGGTGCGGACGATTATCTGCCCAAGCCGTTTTCCACGCAGGAGCTGCTTGCCCGGGTGCGGGCGATGCTCCGGCGCAAGGAAACCTATACGCCCGATCTGCTGGAGTGCTTCGGCATTCAGCTCAACCGTTCGACCTTTGAGCTGTCCTGCGGAGAGGCGGTGCAGCCCCTGAGTGCAAAGGAGTTTCAGATCGAGCAAATGCTGATGGAGCGCCCCGGCACGATCATCACGACCGATCGGCTGATGTCGCAGATCTGGGGCTGGGACGCCGATGTCGATACCAGCGTTGTCTGGGTGCATATCTCCAATCTGCGGAAAAAGCTGCATGCCGTCGGCGCTAAGGCGGAGATCCGCTTTGTCCGGAGTGCCGGGTATATTCTGGAGGCACAGACATGATCCGGAGCCTGCGAAGACGGTTTATCCTGATCTGCACGATCTCCTTTCTGACGGTGTTTCTGGTGATGGCGGCTGCGATTTTTCTGACGAATACGGTTCGACAGAATCGCCGGCTCGATGTGTTAGCCGATCTGATCTCGGAAAACGGCAGCAAAATCCCGGGACCGAAATCGTCGGCGCCCGCGTCGGTCATCCCGCTTCCGGATTTCATCAACAGCGAAACACCGTTCACGACCCGTTTCTACACGGTCACATGCAGTGCGGACGGCACAGTGCAGAGCTGCGATATCACTTATGTTTCGGATGTTTCCGCGGAGGAGGCGGCGCAAAGTGCCGCTGCGGTGCTCGCAAAGGGCAGGGAACGCGGCTGGTACGGCGATTTCCGCTATAAGGCTTACGAGGCTGACGGGCTGCAGCAGATCGTTTTTATCAGCGGGCAGAATCACCGCGCCATTGCAAGGGATTTCATGCTCGGAACGGTCCGCATTTTCGGGATCGGCAGCCTTGCGGTCCTGGCGCTGATCGTATTGCTGTCGCGGTTCGCGCTGCGTCCGGCAGAGGAGAGCTACCGGAAGCAGAAGCAGTTTATTACGGATGCAAACCACGAGCTCAAAACCCCGCTGACGCTGATCCTGACGAATGTCGATATCGCAGAATCCGAGCTCGGTCAGAACGAATGGCTGGATGATATCCGCACCGAGGGCGCGTGCATGAGCAAGCTCGTCAACCGGCTTGTCACGCTCTCCCGCATGGACGAGGAAAAGGAAGGCGGTCCGTTTGCCGAATTTGACCTCTCTGCGGCTGTCGGCGATACCGTTTCCGAGTTTACCGAGCTTGCGGGCATGTGCGGAAAGAAAATGACCGCCGAGATCACACCGGATATCCGGTACCGCGGCGATGAGGCAGAGCTGCGGCGGCTGACAGCGATCCTGCTGGACAACGCCGTGAAATACTGCGACGACGGCGGGACGATCCATACATCGCTTGTGATGAAAAAGCGTCCTGTTCTGTCGGTGACGAACACCTGCAGGCATGTGGACAGCATTCAGCTGGACCGCCTCTTTGACCGCTTTTACCGCGAGGATACCGCCAGAACAGCCGGTTCCGGCTTCGGGATCGGGCTTTCGATCGCACAGGCGATCGCCGAGCGGCACAGGGGAACCGTCAGCGCTGTGAAGGCTGCGGACGGCGTGATCGGATTTACCGTAAAGCTGTAGAACGCAAAAAAACGGCTGCGGGAGATTGCAGCCGTCTGTGATGCAGGACGAAGCGTGGCGGTGAAGCGGACACGCCCTTCCCTTTGCTGTACCGGATGCATTTTATTGATGTCCCAACTAAATCTTGAAGTCATCTGCTTGTCTAAATGCCGATCTGCTGCGTCAGAAAACCTTGCTGGGCGCCAGCCCAGCGGCGGCTTTCTTCCTTGCATATCGACATTTATCCTGCGCATCTATTCTTCAAGATTTAGTTGGTACATCAATATCCATACAGACCGCACTTTCCTATGATGCAAAAGCAGCACAGACGCCATGCCTGTGCTGCTCTTTTCTGTGCCGGAAAAACGGCGGTCTGTCCCGAGAGACGGTTTGCATCCTGCACGGGATGCGGATTCCGCGGGCTCACCGTGATAGCTGTGAAACCGCACGCCGCTGACAATGCCCCGCTTGCCGTCGGTCAGACCGTGGGTGCAGGACGTGCTTTCCATATACACGCCGGAGGTTTCGGAAATCCAGATATAGCCGCGGAAGGCGCTGTCTTTCCGGAAGCCGGAAATGACAAGATCGTGTTCATCCTCCACATCCTGCGCGACCTCCTCGGTCCATACGTGATGCTCGGTGTCAAAGCTGCTGATCAGTTTGTCGAGCATGGGACACATCTCCCTTCTGATCTCGGTTTCAGTGTCGGCGGATGACCGCCTCTGCCGCGTATTGTTTATCCTGCTCCGAGCCTGCGCAGCAAAGCGGCTGCATCGAGCAGCGTGATCTGACCGTCACCGTCGAGATCGGCGCCCGTGCGGAAAAGGCTGCTGATCTGCGCCTCCGCAAGGTCACTGTCCTCCGTGAGAAAGCGCATCATCAAAACGGCATCTGCGACCGTAATTCTGCCGTCGGTGTTCAGATCGCCCGCCTGCGGCTCCGGCGGAGGACCGAGCGACACAAAGGTCTTGCCGCGCAGCGCCGCATATTCCTCCGCGGAGGAGCCGTCATAGCCTTTGATCGTCTCGCAGGGGAAGGTCGGGGGCATCAGATCGCTCTCGATCACGCAGCCCGGATTCAGGATCGCTGCCTCCCCGAGCTGATCGCATTCCACAAACGCATACGGGAAAATATGCGTGACGCTTTCCGGGATCGTGACAGAGGTGACCTGTGTGCGCCGGAACGCGCACGCGCCGATCTCCGCAACGCCGTTTCCGAGGTCGATCTCCGTGATGCCCGTGCACAGACCGAACGCCCATTTGTCAATGACAGCGAGGCTGTCCGGGAAAACGAGCTGCGTCAGACCGGTGCACTCCATGAAGGCTTCCTCTCCGATCTGTTTCAGGCTGTCCGGGAAATGCAGCTCCGTCAGCGCGGCGAGCTCGTAAAATGCGTGCTTTTCGATCGTTTCCAGGCTGCTGCCGAATTTGATATCCGTCAGGCTTTCGCAGCCGCCGAAGCAGAATTCACCGATCCGCTTCACGCCGTTTCCGGTGTCGACCGAGGTCATCGCGGAGCAGAAATGAAAGGCGCTGCTCCCGATCTCTTCTGCGGTGTCCGGGATCACGACCGAGGTGATCGCATCATTGTCGTAAAACGCATAGTCGCAGATCTTCGTGACGCCCTCCGGAATGACGATATCTCCGGCAGCCGTGCGGCCGTCGAGCAACAGACCGTTCACCACGACAAGCGGGTTTTCCGCGCGCAGCGCCTGAAGCCATGCGGTCCCGAGAAATGCGAACGGTCCGACCTCCGCACCTGCCGGGAAGGAAACCGCAGCAAGATCGCTGCAGTCACAGAACGCGGATTCCCCGATCAGTCTGACAGCATCCGGGATTTCCGCGGCAGTCAGACCCGCCTCCTGAAACGCGGCTTCTCCGATCTGCTCCAGCGCCTGCGGAAAACGAATCTCCTCCAGCCCGCCGCACTTATAAAATGCACGGAACGGAATCTCACGGAGATTCTCCGGCAGTCGGACGCTGCTGAGCGCACGGCAGTCGGAGAATGCCTCCTGCCCGATCTTAGTCACGCTGTCGGGAATGTCAACGGATTCCAGCGCTTCGCAGTGCAAAAATGCCGTTTTTGGAATTTCGGTCAGATGCGCAGACAGCTTCACGGATTTCAAAGAAGAGCAGCCGCAGAAAGCACCTTCGCCGATCGTGTTCACCGAATCCGGCAGCGTGATCTCGGTGAGCGCAATGCAGTCTCCGAACGCAGATCGTCCGATCTCCGTCACGCTGTCAGGGAGCTTCACCGCAGTGAGCGTTAGGCAGCCGTCGAATGCCATTTCGCCGATCCGTTCCACGCTGTCCGGTACCGTCACCCCGGTCAGATCAGAGCAGAAATGAAACGTGCCCTCTGCGATCTCAGTCAGCCCGGCAGGCAAAGCAATCGACTTAAGCTTTGTGCCGCGGAACGCATATTCACCGATGGCTGTCACCGCGGAAGGAATAATGATCTGCGCAAGACTGTCGCAGTGCGCGAACGCATTTGCGCCGATCGCGGTCACGCCCTCCGGCAGCACAACGGCGGAAAAATCGCAGCCGGCAAAGCATCCCGCGCCGAGCTCGGTCACGCTGTCCGGGATATTGCACGATGTCAGCGCGCAGGATTCAAAAAGATGCTCCGGTACCGTTTGGATTCCGTCCGGCAGATTGGCAGAGGCGAGCATGCTGCATTCGGAAAACGCGCTCTCGCCGATGCTGAGACAATTCTCCGGAATCACGACAGCGGGCAGCTTGCTGCATAGGGTGAATGCGAAATCGCCGATTTCCGTCACGCTGTCGGGAATGCTGATCCCGGCAAGCGACTCACAGTCATAGAACGTGCCGGGGGCAATTTCAGCCGTGCCCGCAGGGATATTGACAGCGGTCAGCGCAGTGCAGCCGTAGAATGCGCCCTGCCCGATGTTCACACAGCCTGCCGGAATTCTGACTTCTGTCAGGCTGCGGCATTTGTTGAACGCAAACGCACCGATCTCGGTCAGGCTGTCCGGCAGCTCGATCCCGGTCAGATTTGAACAGTCGTTGAAGGCTGCGATTCCAAGTCTTTCCGTGCCCGCCGGGATCACTGCGGTCGTGAGATCAGGCTCGGCACAGAGCACGATATCATTGGCAATGAAAAAACCGTTTTCCTCCAGCTGCTTTTCATACCACAATGACTCCGTAAACATTTCCGCGTTCAGCTCGGTCAGTGCTTTCGGCAGAATGACCTCCTCGAGTGCGGAGCAGGCGCAGAATGCTTTTTCGCCGATGCTGGTGACGGTATCGGGAACCGTGATGCGGTACACATTCTCCCGTCCGGAAAATGCCCGGCAGTCGATCGCGGTCACGGGGAGTCCTTCGACCGTTTCCGGAATCACAACGACCGGACCGGCGTCCCTGCCGCAGGAATTCAGCACCGCATGGTCGGCATAGAGCTCATAGGTCAGTCCGTCCTGCTCCACGGTATTGATGAGCGGTTCCTCCGTCTCCGCCGCAGCCTGCATGATGACAGCGCGCCGGGGCGCCTGTGCCGTGCAGCAGACCGTACACAGCGCCAGCAATACGGAAAGCATGCGTTTGTGCTTCATGTCCAACCTCCTCTTTCAGAATGACTTTTGCTTTGACGCGGAGCGGTTGGTCGGATGCAGAATCCGTGCCCGTCACTGCGGATCCGAAAGCGGGCTTTCCGATTCCGCCGGCTCCGCGCTGACGACCCTGCCGTATTCGTAAGTACAGCGCTCTGTCGTATGCGTCGGCGTGTCTGTGCGGATGCACACGCCGTGCGGTGCGCCGTTGACAAACCGCCCCCTGACGATGATCGGGCTGCGGTAGCGCTGATAGGCGTCGCGGTAATATTGATGTCCCAACTAAATCTTGAAGTCATCTGCTTGTCTAAATGCCGATCTGCTGCGTCAGAAAACCTTGCTGGGCGCCAGCCCAGCGGCGGCTTTCTTCCTTGCATATCGACATTTATCCTGCGCATCTAATCTT
>JAEELE010000011.1 GCA_016288755.1 Oscillospiraceae bacterium | reverse complement strand
CGTTGTGATCCCGGATTCGGTCACGCAAATCGGGCAAGGGGCGTTTTTCTACTGCACCTCTATGGCCGCTGCGCATCTTCCGGACGGTCTAACCGTGATCCCGTGTGCAATGTTTGAAAGCTGCCGTGCACTGAAGGAGGTCAACATTCCTGCAGGTGTCACCGACATCGAATTAGCGGCTTTCCAAAGCACCGGTCTGGAAGAGATCGCGCTGCCGGACGGACTGCGCAGCATCGGACAGGGCGCATTCGGCGGTACGGCAATACAAAGCCTCACGCTCCCGGATTCGGTCGCAGAGCTCGGGCAGAGCGCATTCAGCGGATGCCCGAATCTGAAAACAGCCGTTCTTTCCGATACGTTGGAAATCATTTCCCAGCAGGCGTTTGCCGGCTGCACCGCGCTGGAAACGGTCAAATTCCCCGCAAATCTGCGCATCATCGAGAACAATGCGTTCTATTGCTGCTATGCGCTCAAAGAGGTGCATCTGCCGGACAGTGTGCGGGAGATCCGGCAGGAGGCATTCTGGGAATGCACCGCACTTGAAGTGCTGGAGCTGAATGACGGCCTGCAGCGCATCGGATGGAGCACATTCGCACGGTGCAATTCTCTTCTTGCTGTGTCGCTGCCCTCGTCCTTGACGGAGATCGGAGACGAGCCCTTTGCCGGATGCACGTCGCTCACGGATGTCACCGTGTCACCTGGGGTTGAAGTCAATTATCGCACGTTTGACGGGACGCCTTGGCTGGAATCTCTGCGCGATGAAAACGGGATGATCATTCTCAACGGTGTTCTGCTCGATGCACGGGACGTTTCCGGGGATGTTGTGATTCCGGACAGCGTGACGAAAATCGGCGATTATGCTTTCACCTATGCGGAAATCACCTCCGTCACGATACCCGACAGTGTCAAGGAAATCTGCAGCGGTGCCTTTTCCGGCTGCAAAAGCCTGAAAACGGTCAATATGGGAAACGGTGTCACAGATATTACGGGGACATATGCGTTTTCCGGCTGCACTGCGCTGACGGACATCACATTCAGTGAAAACCTTGCATATATCGGCGAATCCGCATTTAACGAGTGCACGGGGATCAAAGCGATCAGCCTGCCGGACAGTGTGAAGACGATCGGTACGACCGCTTTCGGCGGATGCACCGGACTGACATCCGTCGTGATTCCTGACGGTACGGAGGTCGTCGGAAACGGCGCCTTTGCGAATTGTTCCAATCTCGCCGAGATCGATCTGGGCTGCAGCGTCAGAGAAGTCGGCGGTACGGCATTTGCCGGAACTGCGCTGAAAAACGTGACGATTCCGGAAAATGTGACGGAGATCTGGTACGCGGCATTTGAGTATTGCGAAAACCTGGAAAGCATCACTGTACTCAATCCCTGCTGTCATATCTATGATAATTCGTTCCGCCCGACGATCCCGAGAGAATCAACGGTCATCGGCTATGACGGATCCACCTCGCAGAGCTATGCTGAGGACAACCGTATCGCGTTTCAATCGCTCGGTGAAGCACCGGCGCAGGTGTTCGGTGATTTCAACGGCGACAGAAAAATCACGGTCGCCGATGCTGTTCTGCTTCTGCGCTTCATATCGGAGGACAATACGATGCTCGATACGCAGAAAAACACCTTGAACAGCAGGCAAACAGATCTTGACGGAGACGGCATTGTCACGATGCTTGACCTGAAAACGCTGCTGCAAATACTCTCAGCAGAATCATAATAGTCTCACTGTGTCAGGTATTACGGCTGGCAGTACCGTCACACGGCAATTATAATATTCCGTCTGTGTACAGCTTCGGGGATAAAAAAGTGGGAGCGGCTCTGGGCCGCTCCCGAAGTAGTATGTACGTCATGATTGCTTGGAATCCCCGGCATCGAAAATGCTTCCGCGGATCACGGCAGAGCAGTTGCAGTTCGTGTCGCGGTTGAAAAGACTGCCGCTCACGAAGCAGTCGCCGCGGGTCATGGAGCTTAGTGCAAGTCCCTTTTTCTGCCCGAAGCCGAGTGTTTTTCGAACATCTTCCGCGGAGTCGCGGGTCGGTTTGAGGAAGATTTTAGTGTCGGCCAGCTGCATCACATCGCTGACACGGTCTCCTTTGATGCGATATTTCTGTGTCGCCCCGATAAAGGCGATGTGCAGCTTGCGACCCTCACGCATGATCTTGGTGATCGGGCTTAGGTCTGAAAGGTTTTGAGTTTGAAGTTCGTCGATGATGACGGTGATTTGCGTGTTCGGATATTGCTGCTTGTGATTGTAAAGCGAAGCGACGATCATGTCAGCAAGCTGGTAGCCCGTTCCGGAATAATCCGCAGACAGCGAGAATACCGAGATAGGCTTCGCACTCTCAAAGAACTCCGCCCACGACTGTGAGGACAGTCCGTACTCACTGATCTCCTCAAAGATTGGCTCCAGCCGAAGGAGGAGCGTCTGTCCGCTTTCACAGTCGTCCTGTCCGATTGTTTTCAGGATCTGCTCAAGACTGATCTGGCCTTCCGCATGCTCCGCAATCGGTGTCAGTGCCCGCTTCAGCTCGTTATACTGCTGCGGCCCCAACTGATCGGAGGAAGCGGCGATGACACCGGCGAGTGCATTTCGTCTGCGAGATTTTGTCGCCATGCCGGCCATATCGAAGATATTGACCGGGATGCCCTGGGTCAGGTCATAGAATCCGACGTTCTGATTGACTGTATCCGCACCGAGGTTTCGTACCAGTGCTTCGTTCGAGGAGGACCTGCTGGCATCGATGATCAGAACCTTGTGGCCTGTGTTTGCGAATGACAGTGCCAGCTGTGAAAGCGTGAAGCTTTTGCCATAACCACTCTGACCAGTGACATAGATATGATGATTTTCCTCCAGCCGCGGGTCGATCATCTGTCCAGCGACACGCCCTTCAAAGCCGCTGATCAGCGGGACGAATCCGGCAGGTCGTTCTGACGGGGTTAGGAAATAATCGTCGTGCCCCAGTAGATTGATGCGATGACGGTTGTCAAGGTCGAGCAACCGTGTCGATACTGCATAAGTGTGCAGCGGCACATGCTGTCCGTTTTCGTCGTATAAGTCGAGCTGGACACGGTTTCGGTTCGTCGCGTAGAGCATGTCGCACTCGGCCAGCGCCTTGATGACCCTGTTGAGGTTTTGCGGTGTTGGCATGCCGGGCAGAACGCTGT
>JAEELE010000109.1 GCA_016288755.1 Oscillospiraceae bacterium | reverse complement strand
GCGCGCTATTGCCCGCTTCCAAACTGTTGTCCGGAAAAGAGGGGTGAAAATGAAAGGCAACAACCGCAAACCGAGAGCGCAGACGATTGCGACGGTTGTATGGAGTAATATCGTCCGACAGCAATATCTGCTCGGCATCACCGATGAACAGCTTTGCAAGATTCTTGAAATCACATCAAGGACACTTTACAATTACCGCGCCGATCCCTCTGCCCTCACCATGAAACAGTTGCAGCTTGTGCTTGATAAAATGGGCGTGGAGATGGAGACTTTGCTGATTATTTAGACAGCGGTCTTGTCAATACGGCTAGTCTAGGCATATATCGCTGACTCGTTTTTGCTTTAAATCACAAAAGTGCAGAAGAACCCTTTACAAATATGATGAAAAGGTATATACTATTCGAGAGGGCTATAGTGTATGCCTTGAAAAAGGAGTAAACTATGGCAACTGCAAAAAAGACACCTTCCGGCAATTGGAGGGTACAGATTTTTCTTGGTAAGGACAAGAACGGAACCAAAAGAAAAAAATCCATCACCGCATCTACCAAACGGGAAGCAGAACGGCTGGCAATGGAATATCTCATTTCCAACGGCCTGGAGGAGGCCGATCCGAGCAAGTTTACTGTGAGACAGGCAATCCGCGGCTACATAGATCTGAAACGGAATGTTTTGTCGCCTTCGACGATCTACGGGTATGAAAACATTCTCAATAATCGCTTGCAGAGTGTCATGTCGCTTGACATTCATGAGTTAGACAGCATCGCAATGCAGAAAGCGATCAATGAGGATGCACTCACAAAATGTTCCAAGTCGATTCGTGAAGCAAAAAATCTGATTATTACCGCTGTGAGATTGTATGACGTTAATCTCAATCTGAAAGTCACTTTACCTCCGAAGCAGCCGGTTATCAAAAATCTGCCGACAGCGGAACAGGTAATCTGCATGATTCGCGGAACCGATATTGAACTCCCCTGCATGCTTTCCATGTGGCTCTCCTTGAGAATCAGTGAGGTTCGTGGCCTTCAGTTTGGTGATATCAAGGATGGTGTGATGACAGTTCAGCGCAGCAAGATTAGTTTGGCGAATAAAGATGTCGTTCGCAGTGTCAACAAGACCTACAGCTCGACGCGAAAGCTTGTTGTTCCGCAGTACATCATGAATCTGATTAACGCTGTTCCGCATCAGTCAGATGAAGAGTTCATCGTTCCCATGAACTATCAGGTCATCAAGTATCATCTTGACAAACTGACTGCTGAATACGGATATACACTGACGCTGCATGACCTCCGACATTTGAACGCCTCCATTATGCTGATGCTCGGCGTGCCTGACAAGTACGCAATGGAGCGCGGCGGTTGGTCTACAAACGCAACGCTGAAAGCTGTATATCAGCATACTTTCTCTGATGAGCGCAGACATGTGGACGAAAAAATCGATGGATTCTTTGAGGATTTACTTGGGGTTTCAGCACCTCGCTGATTAATGACCGTCTCATGCAGTTCCCACGAGTTCCCATTTCACTGGTTCCCACAACGAAAAATCACGCAAATACGGCATTTTCACAACTTGCGATGGTGTTCGAATCCCTCTCTTTCCGCTTTTGAGAAACACCGTGGATACGATGAAAAACGCGTATCCACGGTGTTTTCTTATGCGGTTGATTTCCAGTTTCGGAAACGAAAATACGCTTCGTGTGCACTGTTTTCGGGCAAATCGTACACGAAACCGTACACGAAACCGCATAGAGAGGGTAAGAAAGAGCCGGTTGAGATTCCGCACAAAACAGTTGACCGGAGCCCCGCGGGGCTCCGGTCATTCATTACATGGCTAGGGTATCATCACGAAATCAAACTGCGTCCGCCGACAGTTTTTCAAATCATCCAGACCGGAACAATCAGATTCTGCGCACTGATTGCAGACAGCTCCGGACGCATACAGATAATCGCTCCTGTTCCGCGCGGCACACTGCCCTTATCCAGAACCTCAAATGCCCGCACCAATGAATCAGACGGATTGACCGAGCGTTTGATTTCCAGCGGATGCAGTTCCCCGTCACTCTCGATCACCATGTCGATCTCCTTAGCGTCCTTGTCACGGTAATACCACAGCAGACATTCCTTGGCATCATTGAAATAGGTTTTACGGATTTCCGAAACCACATAGTTTTCCAAAATCGCACCGTTCAGCGCACCATTTGCCAGAATTTCCGATGTGCTGTACCGTGTCAGGTATGCGACAAGCCCGGTATCAAAAAAATAAAGTTTCGGTGTCTTGATTGTCCGTGTCAGATGGTTATTGGAATACGGGCGCAGATAGAAAATGACATCGGATTTTTCCAGCACCGAAAGCCAGCGCTTGGCCGTATCATCCGAGATGCCGACATCCGCGGCAATGTCGTGGATGTTCAGAAGCTGACCGATGCGGCAGGCCGCAGACCGGATAAAGTCGGCGATACGAAATACGAGTACCAGTATCTCTATAAATATCCGGAGAAAACGCCGGCGAAAGACGGCGAGGCTGCTTATATCGAAACGCTCAGCACGGACTGCATGGGCTACTCGCTGGACGTAACGGTCATCGGAATTGACAGCAACAACAAGTATTTCGACGCAAAGCCGGAAAAAGGAAAGAATAAAGCAGTCATCAATTCCTCGCTGGTGGAGCGATTTGGCTATCAGATTGGCGACCGCGTAATCTTCTCAGATTTTGCCGCCGATACAGATTTCAGCTTCACTGTGACAGGCATCAGCGATTATTCAGTTGGTTTTACAATCTTCATGGACATTGACAGTATGCGCGCGCTGTTCGGGCAGGATGAGGATTATTTCAACACGATCTATTCAGACAAGGCACTCGATATTGACGAGGGCAGGCTGTATTCTGTCACAACAAAAGAGGACATCACGCGCGGTTCCAGTGTGTTTGTTGAGCTGATGTTCCCGCTGGTCGCAACGCTGATTACAGCAGGTACAGTGATTTTCTGCGTCGTGATGTATCTGATGATGGGCGTGATGATCGACCGCGCCGCATCGGGAATTTCGCTGATTAAGATATTCGGGTACCGCCCGAAGGAAATACGGGCGCTGTATCTGAACGGCAATCTGCTGATTGTTGCAGTCGGTGCACTGCTGGCCGTCCCGCTTGCAAAAGCAGTCATGGATGCGATCTATCCGGGCTTTATCTGCAATGTTGCCTGCTCGATGAAACTTGCATTCCCGTGGTTTCTGTACGCAATCATTTTCACTGCGGTCATTCTGGTGTATTTCATCATCAACCGCCTGCTGATCGGGAAGATCAACCGGATTTCGCCCGCAGAGATTTTGAAGAACCGTGAGTAACGGAAGGAGAATGATCATGTTCTGGGACAAGGTTTCCCCGCTGTATGATTTCTTTGAAACGGTCTATAACCGCCGCGTTTATATGGGCACCGGAAGGAGGAGGATCCGACCGCACACATCGGTCTGCGGAGGGTGATGGGTCATGCGGAATATGTCAGTTCAATCGGTCTGAACTGCCTGACGCTGAAGCAGTAAAAGGCATGAATCCGGCAAAAACGAACAGAGCTCCCCGTGCATGCGGGGAGACATTGTACGATAATTACCGGAAAACTGCCTGTTTCTGAACTTTGTGCGCAAAATAACTATGCATAGCACTTGAATTTCTGTAAGTAATCTGTTATAATAGTGTTAATCACTGCATGCTGCGCTCAGTCAGGGGGCGCACGGTGCAGCCCGGAAACAACGGAGAAAGGATGCACGGTCGGAAACAGAGGCCGACCCCCTCACATGCACGGAAATACCCGGTACACACTATATTACACAGAAAGGATGAAAAACATGACACATGCAAAACCCCGGTCCTTCTTCGGCAGACTGCTGAGCGGCATCTCAGCGCTGGCGACGGCAGCACTGGCTCTGCCTGCACTGCCGGCACTCCCCGCGGCTGCGGGCGAGGCATACGACCTCACCATTGCCGGCACACAGGTTGATTCCGGCAACTGCGATGACATTCTCGGCAACGGCATCTTCTCGTTTCAGCCCGGCACAAACACGCT
Source organism: Oscillospiraceae bacterium (assembly GCA_016288755.1). GTDB lineage: Bacteria > Bacillota > Clostridia > Oscillospirales > Ruminococcaceae > Firm-04. The sequence goes on along the minus strand of JAEELE010000109.1, from coordinate 32,246 downwards.
GAATATCAACGGCAGCTATCAAGATGATTCCGAAAGAATCATCGTTAGCAAGATCAGCGGTCTGACAATCAACACCGCGCAGGATGTCACACTGGACAACGGCTCTAACACCTGTATCCTATTGGAAGCGGATACCACGATCACCGGTCCGGGCAAGCTGACCGTGAAGGGCAATACGGGTATTTATGCATCAGGCAGCCTGACGCTGACACTCCGTGGCGCAGATGTCGATGCACTCGGCTATTCTTACGGCATCACCGCCGACATGTATAATGAGACTCTGTATATCTCAAACAGCAGCGTGCATGCGACCGGCCGTTACGGCGCGGTCTGCGACTTCGGCAGCGGCATTTCGATGTATGCCTCAGCAATCACTTCTCCCGAGGGCGCAGAGATTCGGACGAAAGACATCGGCAGTGCTTATATCGGCTTGGATGAAGAAGCAGCCAAGGAGGTCACGATCAGCAAGCCAGGTGTCACCTATCCGCTCTACATTGCGGGCGATCCGGTGACCGATCTCAATCAGAACGACGTTCTCGGAAACGGCGTCTTCGCCTATGACCCGGGCAGCAAAATGCTCTTTGTCAGAGGCGACTACACCTGCAGCAGCACGGTCATCTCGAACACGGGCGTCAACAGCCTCGTGATCTTCACGACTGCGGATTCAACTCTTGAATCCACGGGCCATGCAGGCATTGCGGTCTCGACAAATACCGTGATCACGGGCGCACAGGACAAGAAGCTGTCTGTCACCGGGTATACTGCGGGAATCGACGTGGACCGCGACGCCAATCTGCAGATTCTCGACACCGAAGTGAGTGCGAACGGTCAGTACGGCATCGTCGGCAACTATCCGAACAGCGATTATGACAGCCTGAAGATCGTCAATTCCAAGGTCTATGCATCGGGCGGCAACTGCGGCGCCATCTTCGGCTTCGGCGACGGCGTCACGCTGGATCACTGCTATGATTATACACATAATGACCAGACCACCGGCGGCTTCTACAGCGGCGATCAATCCCCTGCAGATGAAGTGGATATCCGCAGGAACGGCACGGTCGGGTATTTCCCGCTCTTTATCTCCGGCAAGCGCGTCAACGACGTCACCGCAAATAACATTTTCGGAAACGGCGCACTTTCCTACGACGAGGATACAAATACCCTGCATGTCAAGGGCAATGTCGCAAGCGCCGGTGCGGTTTTGCTGAACAACGCGATAGAGGATCTGACGGTCAGCGTGGACAAGGACGCGACACTGAGAACCTTCTTCTCCATATATGACGTGATCAACTCGTCGGAAAACATGACCTTCACCGGCTCCGGCAAGCTGACAGTCGACAGCAACGAATACGGAATCTGGTATAGCTCAGACTCCGCAGAAAAAACACTGACATTCAGCGGCATCAATGCCGATATTTACGGAAAAGAGAGCGGCGTCAGCGCAAACGGTGACTTCCAGAAGCTCGTTGTTCGCAATTCGACGCTGAACATTTCCACAGAGGAAGACTGCACTGTCATGTTTGGCTGGTACGGCGGCGCTGACTATGAAGGCTGCGAAATGTCCTCCCCGCAGGGCATCCGCGCATACTTCAATTCGAAAGGCAACGCGCGCGTCATCACTGAGTCCCAGGAAGAAATCATTCCTTCGGTGATCCTGTTCTCCCCGATCAAGCTGAAGATCACCGCACAGCCGCACAACCAGACCAATGTGCTGGGCTACACCGCGAAATTCAGCCTGACCGCCGAGGGTGAAGGTCTCACCTATCAGTGGCAGATGAACAGCGGCAGCGGCTGGAAGAATTCCGGCGGCGACGGCGCGACCACAAACACCCTGAGCATCCCGATCACCACCGGCAGAAACGGCAACAAGTACCGCTGCATCGTCACAAGCGCATCCGGCGAGCAGACGATCTCCAATGAGGTCATGCTCAAGGTCAAGACGAAGATTTCCGAGCAGCCCGCAAGCGTCACCGCAGCGATCGGCGAAGTGGCAAAGTTTACCGTGGCGGCATCCGGCGTGGGCTTAACGTATCAGTGGCAGTACAACAAGGGCGACGGCTGGAAGACCTCCAACGCCACCGGCGCGAAGACCAACACACTCAGCATCAACACGGCGGCAGGCTACAACGGCTACCAGTACCGCTGCGTCATCAACAACACGAACAACCAGCCGCAGACCTCCTCGGCGGCAACGCTCAAGGTCAAGACGAAGATCACCGCGCAGCCGACAGGTCTCACCAAGCCGGTCGGCGAAGCGGCGAAGTTCACCGTCGCGGCAACGGGCGCAGGGCTCACCTACCAGTGGCAGTACAACAAGGGCGACGGCTGGGCAACCTCCAACGCGACCGGCGCCAAGACCACGACGCTCACCATCAACACGGCAGCCGGCTACAACGGCTACAAGTACCGCTGCGTCATCACCGACGCCAACGGCACCAAGACTTATTCGAGCGCAGCAACACTCAAGGTCAAGACGACCATCACCACGCAGCCCAACGGCGTCAACACGACCGTCGGCAGCACTGCGAAATTCACGGTCGCAGCAACCGGCGCAGGACTGAAATATCAGTGGCAGTACAATTCCGGCGACGGCTGGAAGAATTCCGGCGCATCCGGTGCGACCACCGCAACCCTGAGCATTAATGCGAAGACCACTTATAACGGCTGGAAGTACCGCTGCGTCATCACTGACGCGAACAGCGCAACGGCAACCTCTTCTGTGGCGACACTGAAGATCAAGGCGGCGATCACCGCGCAGCCCGCGAATGTCTCCGCAGCAGTCGGCGACACCGCGAAATTCACGGTCACTGCAACCGGCGTGAACCTCAGCTATCAGTGGCAGTATAACGCAGGCGACGGCTGGAAGAATTCCGGCGCATCCGGCGCAACGACCGCAACCCTGAGCATCAGCGCAAAGGTCGCGTACAACGGTTATCAGTATCGCTGCATCGTGACAGACGGCAACAGCAACAAGGTCACCTCGTCTGCAGCGACCCTGATGATCAAGACCAAGATCACGACCCAGCCCGCAAGCGTCACCGCAACGGCAGGCATGACCGCAAAGTTCACGGTCGCGGCAACCGGCGTGAACCTCAAGTATCAGTGGCAGTACAATTCCGGCGACGGCTGGAAGAACTCCGGCGCATCCGGCGCTACCGCCGCAACTCTGAGCATCAACGCAAAGTCGACCTACAACGGCTGGCAGTATCGCTGCGTCATCACCGACGGCAACAGCGGCACCACCAACTCCACCGCAGCAAAACTGACAGTCAAATAATCCTGCGCGAACGAGGGAGCCTTCGGGCTCCCTCATTCATTTATCGGCATCCTGTTCAGCAGCCGCTCCCCTATTCGCCCGATTTTCGTTTCAGTTGATTCGCCATGCCCGGCATCGATTGCCACGACCGGAGCAGCTGCTTCTCTGTCTATTCATTTTCCGATGTACCGTTCCTTCGCCGCTTCCAACCCTAGGCAGAAGCGAATATCCTGTGTCAATGTTTTCAGTGAGGGGGCTCTTTCACGCAGACGCAGTGTCCTGTGAATATTCCCCGGGATGACTCCCCATCCTAAATCGGCGATTCTGTGCAACAGAAACACGTCATTACGCGCATCAACCAACAAGCTTGCAGAGATACAGCTCGGCAGCAGCGTTGAAACGATCGAATCCCACGCTTTCCGGTTTTGTGAGGGACTGACCGCGATCCGGTTTCCGGAGAGCCTGACCCGTATCTGCAGCGAGGCGTTCTTTCAGTGCACGGGGCTGACGGCACTGATATTTCCAGACATTCTCGACGTCATTGAAAGCAGGGCGTTCGGCTGTTGTAATGGGATCACGGAGATTGATCTTGGCAGCGGCGTCAGGGAGATAGGCGCATGTGCGTTCAGGGAGTCGCAGATCACCGATATCACGATCCCGCAGAGCACGGAGATCATCGCAAAATATGCCTTTGCAGGCTGCGAGCAGCTTGCCGGGGCGACGCTCCTGAATCCTTCCTGCGAGATCAGCGAAATCGGCATTTCAGATGCCGTGCTGCTGGCGCGGTTTATTTCGGAGGATATCTGGCTGACCGATGCGCAGATCAAATGGATGCTCAGGGCCGGGCCGGATTTTAACGAAGACGGTCAGGTCACGATTCTGGATTTAGAAGCCCTGCTGAAAAGCCTCGGCGCAGAATGACAACAGATTCCCGTTCCCGAGTGAACGGGCATCACAGTCTGTAGATAAAGTGTCTCCGACGGATTGATATTGAGGGACTCCCGCACGCTTCGCTATGAGTTTGCAGGCAAACTCACCTCAAACTCCCGCGTAAGGGACTGCGTCCCTTACGAATCCCATTATGAGGTAAATTGAGATAAATGGGACCCCGCTGCTCTGTTTGAACAGCGGGGTTCTTCTGATGCTCATATCATCTCTTCCGCCTGACCTTTATGATCGCATCCGGATCAGGTCAGCTTTCGGAAAGCGCCTTCAGCAGCACTGCCACATCCATGACCGTGACCTGACCGTCACCGTTCTGATCAGGCTTATGATCCATGATGCAGCGGATCTGCTCGGCGGTCAATGTGCCGTCCTCGGTCACAAACCGCACCAGCAGCACGGCATCGGCAATCGTGACTTCTCCGTCACCGTTGACATCGCCGTCCTTCGGTGCCTGCTGTTCTGTGGTCGTACCGGTTGTGACCGTGGTTTCCGTGGTCGTACCGGTGCTGTCGGTCGTGACTGTGGTTTCCGTGGTCGTACCGGTGCTGTCGGTCGTGACTGTGGTTTCCGTGGTCGTACCGGTGCTGTCAGTTGTGACCGTGGTTTTGCATTCCTTCATTTCGTGCGATATTCCGTTGAATGGGCACTGCTTCCGGATACGGCTCCGGAACGGGAAAGCGCTGTGTCCGGAGATCAGGCGGACACAGTCGATCACCTCCTTCACGAAGTGCATATTATTCATACTGTATCTGCAAAGCTGTCAGGGATAGCGATCGCATTATGCCGGGAAAACGCTTTTTCAAAACGTAATCCAGTTTAATTTTAGCACATCAGGGCGCGCAAGTCAACATCTTTCACAATTTTTTCGCGAATGAAAGACAATATGCTGTCGATTTACCAATTCCCGCATGAGTGTATAATATAACCGTTGGTATCTTCGACGGATTGATATTGGGGACACCGATCCGTGGAGCTGAATGCAGAAAATCTCTCGCAGATGCACACCCACGCGCTGACGGCGATCCTGCTGCACAACAGCTTCTATAAATTCTCCGTCACGAACACAAACCAATACGAAGCAGATGCTTTCAACAACGGCAGACATTTCACTTTGGAGCAGAACCCGCTTGCGTATCTGCTGCGACTTGCCGACTCTGCTTGTCGAAAAAGTATATTTCATGTGCCTGCGGCACATTTTGCGGGGACTCTGTCCCCGCGCCCCTGCCAAAGGGGTACTACCCCTTTGGAATCCCATTATATGTGATTTTGACGCTGATACGCCATTTTCATCATAATGGGATTCGTAAGGGACGCAGTCCCTTACGCGGGAGTTTGAGGTGAGTTTGCCTGCAAACTCATAGCGAAGCGTGCGGGAGTCCCTCAATATCAATCCGTCGGAGACACTTTATCTACAGACTGAAATGAGGGAGCCTGCGCTCCCTCATTCGTTTGATATTTGTGTGCATGGGATACCGGATCGAAGCCGCTCCCCTATTCGCCCGGATCACTGTTTCAGCTGATTCGCCGTTCCCGGCATCGAGCACAACCCGACGGTTTGCTCAAATATCGGCGCCGCGATCCGTTATCGGTTCTGCCTCACAGTCCCGTCTCATATAAGTTTTTCAGAATAAACGCATACTCATTCGGCAGCTTGCCGGACAGCAGTTCTGCATAGCGTTTGTGCGATCTGAGATAGTCGGCATACATCTCACGATTCGGAAACAGAGCCGGCGAGCTGCGCAGCACAGCCACGGCGATCATGATCAGCTGCCTTTGGCTCAGCCTTTTCAATTCGGAGCAGCCCCAGCTTTTCGGCGGCTCAGTGAAGACCCTGTCGTACACGCTGCTGTCAAAGCATCTGCACGGATAACCGTCCGCATCGCGGAAAGCACCGAGCAGGACCCTGTGGACTTTGCGGTTTCCGGGCGGGATACAAACGGTAAACCCGCCGAGCGTCACCCGTTCCAGCCTACAGCAGCTGTCTGCGAACAGGGGTCCGGTGCCGTGAAGATTGCCCTTGACGGCAACGCTTCGAATGCGGCCGCTTCGGATCGCATTGGGCTCATACTCAATCCGGCTTGTCCCGCCGTCTATCACAAGACGCCTGAGCTCGTTTTTCCTGAAATCAAGGTCTGTAAAGCAATACTCCGGCATCCGGTTGTTCCTTGGCTTCAGATACGCCGAGTCTCCGGTGATCCGCACATCGGTAAACCAGCTTGTGTGCGGGTATATGCTTCCGTCGGGGTAATATGCGTGCACATAATACGGGAGATACGCTCTTGCAGCGTATGGCATGATAATATTGACCAGACTGTGTGAAGTGACCAAGCCCCAGCTGTTCCGCTTACAGGCGAATGAATTGTAGGTGAAATCAACGCTGCTGCATTTCGATAGATCAAGGCTGCAGCCGTGCTGAACGGACTGATCCATGAACACCGCATGCGCGCCCTTGGGAAAGCGCACAGTCTTCATCGAGCCGACGAGCAGCACCTTGTAATCGTTCGTGTTTTCGGTTGTCGGCTCGATGATCAGAGAATGATTCAGGTGCAGCGGCGTACCGATGAAGATGCTGCCGTTAAAACGGAAGGGCTTTCCCCGCCTCGCATAAAACTGCTCCAGTCCGCTGGCACGGAAGATCTCCTCGCCGAATTCCCGCATACTGTCTGTGACGGTGAATTCCCTGATTTTTTCGCAGTACATGAACGCCCTGTTTCCGATCCCCCTCAGATACCGGGGAAGCCGGACGCTTTCGAGCTGTTTGCAGCCGAAGAAGCACTTGTCCGGAAGCGCGGTCACGCCTTCCGGAAGCACCGCACGCCGGATGCTGCTCCCGGAAAAACAGCCCTCACCGATCTCCTTGACGCTGTCGGGCAAAAATATGATATCGGCATTCACGTCGGCAAAGGCTCCCTTTCCGATCTCGTTCGTGATATATCCGCCGATGCTATGGGGCGCCACGACTTCGCGTTCTGTGCCGGTATAATGCGTGATCCGCAGTCTGCCGCCGGACTTGATCCTGTAATGCCAGCCCTGCGCCTTTGCCTGTTCACGGGTCAGATCAAAATGCGGAACGAAATAACCGCATTCTGCCTTTTGTGGCTCAGGCTCGCGCGGAACGTATACGTCCGACGCCTTCAGATCATCCGAGTCCTTGAAATATTCGTGTACAGTCATAGTTCACCTCAGTATGGAATGATTTTGTAATCCTTGAAGAACAGACCGCTGTCCTTTATGATTTCGTCAGTCAGATGCAGGGTCACGGGATACAGCACTCTCGCAGCGCCGTCGTCATAGGAAAGATACGGCTCGAATTCCTGACTGAACGCATATCCCGGCGGAAACTGGTTTGACACCCAGCCCGGATCACAGGAATACACGAAGATCCGGTCACTTGCAAAATCTGACGCAATGGAGTGCGTCATCATATTCAGGGAAGCCTTCGCCATATTGGTATGAACGTGACGGGCGAGCTTCTGCTTTGTGTGGAATCTGCCCTCCACAGAGCTGACATTGATGACAAAACGGTTGTGAGAATTGCCGTTCGCAAGGCAGCGGCGAAGACCGTTTGTCAGCATGAAGGGCGCGGTGACGTTGATCAGCTGCACCTCCAGAAGCTCCTGCGGAGAGATCTCCTCCGGCTTGCGGACCCACGAATTATCGTGTTCGGTCTCGCTGTAATCCACCGGCACAATGCTCGGCATGATGGAGAGGGAGCTGTCGGGCGGCGCGATCGGACAGAGACTGCTGTTCTCAAGCATCAGCGCGTTTTCGTGCGCGGTCAGGGCAGCGTAATACGCATTGGATTTCTTCACCGTCTGCGCGGCGTTGTTTACCAGTATATCGAGCCTTCCGCCGCAGAGCCGCTCCGCCTGCGCAACGAGCTCGGGGATCCGGTCCACACGCATCAGGTCGAAGCCGATGACGGTCAGCCTGTCACGGAACAGCGCATAATCGGGCTCCTGCATATAGCCTTCGAGCGCAGATTTCGGATAGCGTGTGACGGCGATCACATTCGCGCCCTGTCGCAGAAGGCGCAGGCATACCGCGTAGCCGATTTTAATGCGGCCTCCTGTGACAAGTGCGTGCATTCCCCTGAGATCACGGTACATCTGCCGCATATCGTCATTCATCGCCTGACATTCCGCACAGATCCCGTAACGGTCAGTATTCCTTTTCCTGCATATCAGACATACCCGCAATTTGTTCCCTCCTCGCGCTTGACAAAATGTAGATATCGTGTTACAATAAAGATGCCGATAGCTTATGAAGCGCCTTCGCCTCACGAAGGAGATGCGGTTTTACCGCTCGGCAAGCCTGTATAGTTCAAAGTGAGAATAACCGGTCTCATCCACCGGAAGACGGCGGTTCAACTCCGCCGACAGGCTCTCATATGTTTTTCAGGCGTACATTATGTACGCTTTTTTCTTTGCACCGATGATACAGCGCATCCGCCGATCTGTCAGTATCCGGTGCGCTGTAACAGATACAAATATCGAAGAAACCGGGATTGGGATGTGCGTGTCACAGGCTCAAAGACTCGAATGAGCGAACCGAGCGCATGACAGATCGCTTGACAGGATCGCCGGTTTATTGCAGCATGATGCGAAGCAGCAGCCGTTTTGCCTGTGAAAGCTGCGCCTGCACGCGCTGGTCCCGTCCGGTCGGGTCGGCGCTTGTCCAGACCTTGATCGCTTTTTCCGTCATTTCCTTTGCACGCCGCCGATCCCCGTGCATGGCGCTGACCAATCCGTAATTGTAAAGTGCCATTGCGTAGGAGTTCGGGTCGATCTCCTCGCCCTGCTGCTCCAGCATTTCAAAGGTACAAACAGACAGATGCAGATAGGAAAGCTTTTGTTCGGTTTCATCAGCCAGTGCGCCGCAATCCGAAAAGATCTCTGCATACAGGCTGCAGGGCTCGCGGTCGGTTCGCGCTTCCCGGACAGCTTTTTTGAGCATTTCGGTCTGTTTCGCTTTATTCCGCACATCTGCATACATCTGCGACAGCACATGATAATATTTCGCCATGGTGTAATGCGTTTTCGACTGTTCGTATTCCGGCAGACGGGTCAGCTCCGCGATCAGGCTTTCGATCTCCTGCAGATCTGTCTCCTGAACACCGTTCCGCATGCTCCGTGCAAATGCATCCTCGATGCGGCGCCGCTGGCTGTGAAAACGCTCCGTTTCTGCGGGCACATCAGAATCATCCGGATCGGGAAGACCTTCCCGGAGAAAACGCTGTACCCCTGCAAACAGATCGGGGGCGGCATCCGCCAGACCGGGACAGCTTCGGAAGATTTCCGCAGCCTGTTCCAGCGCTTTTTTGCCCTCTTCCTTTCTGCCTGCCCTCGAGAGCGAAATGCTGAGGAATAAATAGGTTCGTGCATGCTCCGATGCTGTCTGCATGACAATTTGGCTCCGGCTGGTGTGATACGCAGCCGCATCGTAATCGCTGTCCGTGATCTCATTGTAAATGCGGAGCGCACGTTCTGCATTGCGGACGGCTTCCTCACAGCGGCCTGCATCCGAGTATGCACCGATCACCGTATTGCACATCTGCAGCGCCGGAATACGGAAGCCGTCTGTGCCGAAGCGGTCAAACGCCTGCATGATCGGTTCGGCAGCGTCCGCGGCTGCATGAATCTTCCCTCTGCCGATCAGTGCATGAACATTTCGGAAAATACACCTGCATGCAGGCTCGACATTTTCCTGCTCCTGCAGCTTGAGGATGTTTTTCGACATGCGCGCAGCATAGTCCCTGAGCGCATCCTGCTGACCGTACTTCTCCCAGAGCATCGAGTGATTGTCCATGTTGCTGATGTAGTTGCTTTCGAGGCTGTACTCCGGCTGCTTCCAGAAATATCCGTTTTCCCACATCCATTCCAGCAGCGTTTCCATATCCCTTGTGAGCTGGACGGAGCCGTTGATATCCTCGGCAATGACGCATCGGTTGCTGTGCTCATGCATCAGCGCGGCGATTTCGTCTCCGCGTTCCGGACATGCCGATGCGAGTGCAAACAGGATTTCGTCTGCTTTCGCCAGACGGCGCATGCTGTGCTCAGAGGGCCTGTTGCCGAGCTTATGTGTCTCCAGCCGGTTATGATAATACCGTGAAACGTCGCGCAGGATCCTGTCAAAATAGAAGCTGAAGCGCGCAAATGACGCATATACCTGCGCAGAGAGCAGATAGCTCTCCTCCAGATCATTCTTGCTCTGAACATTGTTGACATGACTGTCGTACACCTCAGCCCAGCGGAGCATTTCCTCGATCGCCCGGAGCAGCTCCGGCTGATCCTCCCGCAGCTCCAATGCACGGATCAGATCACACGCATTCAGCGACAGGTCTCTTGCACATTCGATCCGGATTCGCTGTGCTGCTTTCTGGGGATCCTCCGTAACGTCATGAAGGTCATACCGCTCACAGGTTTCGCCGTCTTCAAAGATCTCCAGCAGAATCTGAGAGGACTCCCGTATTTTCTGTGCAGCTTCTTCTTTTCCGGGCGGCATTGCACTGAGCAGACGCCCTGCTTCCTTGGAGAGCTCCAGCGCGGAGTTCCTCCGATAATCCGGCTTGTACGGCCTTTTTTGATGCGGATGGCTCCTGCCGGGCTCCTCATCGGGCATGATGATCGAGATCCCGGGCACCAGCTCGCGGTTTCCGCGGTTCAGGGGATCAGGGTCGTCCATCTGCGTGACGGTCCCGACTTCCTTCTCAAGCGCCGATGCCTTTTCCGTGTCGCCGTTTCTGCGGTAGATCGCTGCGAGATAACTGTTGATGATGCGGACCTTCTCGGACCAAAGCTGTGTCATGTGCATGTCGGAGAGTTCGGAGTCAAAGGCAAACATCGGCGCATCGCCGCCCGGATGCTCCATGCCTTCCGGCATCCAGTCCCTGTCCATTGCGATTTCCTCGGGCGTCAGCGGGATGCCGTGCATATATTTCCAGAAGCGGTTCGGGAAGCGTTCAAACGCCTCGCCGGAAACGCGCTTCGCATGCTCGAGATATTCCGCAGCACATGCCAGATCGTGCAGATGTGCCGCCTCTCCGGTCTGGAACAGCGCCAAAAACCAGTTTTCATAGGCATCACGGGTCTGATGCTCCGAAACAAGTGCCCCGGCGCGGTCAGCAATCGCCTTCCAGACCTCCGTCAGCGGAACGGCGAGTTCCGGGTCGTGAATGCGTTTCCCGAGGGCAAGCACACGGTGGAGCTTGTGTACGGTCCATGCAATGTCCTGTTCGCTGAGTGCGGCGACACTGCGGCAAAGCCATGCCCGGACGGATTCCTTCACGGTAAGATGCGGCAGAAGCAGTGCAAACATCTCCTGCTGATGTCCGGTTCGCTCCAGATAGACCGGCAGCACAGAATCGTTCCGGCAGCGTGCGGCAAGAAACAGCCTGTTATTGCGGTAGCATTCCAGTGTGTCATCATCCATCGGTTCCGCCGCCTGTTCGATCCTGCTGAAAAACGCCTCCAATTCGTGCGCAGTATCGGCAAGCGCATCGGCGGAGATCGGGCTGTAATCCGTTCGCAGACCGGTCGGTGCATAGCGATAGAAGCCGTCTAAGGTCTCACGCACTGCAAAGGAAAGCCGGCGGCTGAGCAGCGTCAGATCCAGCTGCGAGCAGGGAATCTGCCTGGACGCGGCAAATTTCGTCAGAAGCCCGTGCGGGATGCCGAAGGGCAGGACGGTCAGTGCGCCCAATGCCGTTTCCGTAAAATCGGGGGAGGTTTCCTGCCTGAGCAGCCTGATCTGTTCATCGGCGAGCGCCTCCGCCGTATCCGGCGCATCGGCAGTCAAGCCGATCAGATAGGCGGAGATCTGCGCGATTCCGCCGCCGTTTCGTTTGATATTCTGAAAATCCTGCTTTGAAAGAACGATCAGCCGCTGCATGAGCAGCTCCATATACTGTTCTTCTTTTCCCGCAGATTTTTCGAGGATCGCATCACAGAGCTGCGCATCTGCCTCCTTGTGAAAGAAGGACATATATGCGCGGATAAAGACGCGGCGGTCAATGATATCCTGATCCGGGAAATAGACCTCCTGCGAGAGTGCCTGAAATGCTGCCGGGCTTGCGGGGCTGTGACCGGTTGACAGCAGAAAACGGATATGCCGGAGCGGCGTCAGCGGCAGCCACCGGAACAGCTCCTGTTCATCCAGGCAGTCCAGTCCGCGGATCGCCAGCACGACTGTCCCGTTTTCCGCATCATCGGTTTCCTGAATCAGTCTCCGGAATCGGTCTGCGGGCAGTTCATCCGGGTCGGCGGCTTCCGCTTTTCCGAGCCGGCGGCTGAGCATTGCCGAATAATACGCCAGCAGATTGTGCAGGGAGCCCGAGCGCATGGACTGATCGCAGCAATAGGGAATGACATTGGCAAATTTGCCCCACTGCTGACAGAGATTGCTGAAGATCTGATGCAGCCCGAAGGTATTGGATGAAACCAACAGGCAGATCTGCTTTTGAAATACCGGAAGCAGCAGACCGGATACCTGCCGGAGGCTGCCGTTCTGCACTGCCCGCAGGAATTCCTCCTGCCCGATATAAACATGCTCGCTGCACGCATACTCGTATTGATGGAGCTGCACATCGTATTCCGAGGCTGCTTCGCAGTTTCCGTATTCCTCGCGGATCGCCTCCGTCAGATCCCGGATGACTGTTTCGCAGAAGGCCTCCATTCCGTCAAATTCCTGCCTTTCAGCATTCCATGTGACCCGATAGGTCCGCACATTGTTCGGAAACTGCTTGATGATTCGCTTTTTCAGGGCTTCGATGTGCTCTGCATCCGATCTGGACGCGCTTTTCATGATCGCAGGCAGATCAGGATTATCAAAGAACAGCGATTTTTTGGCGTTTGTGATCTGCCGGAAATAAAAGAAAACCCGCGCAGGCTCTTTGGATTTCAGCGCCCCGTAGAGAATTTCCATTTCAGTGGCACTTTTTCCGAAATAATCGGGGTCCTGCATTTCGCTGCTGCTCAGAATCTTCCCGACAATTTCTGCATCCGGAATCCAGCCGTAGCGGCTGCCGAGCAGAACGACGAAAAACGGCTTCGCCTTGTCGATCTCGCGGAAGCAGACCTGCATGACCTTGATATCGCGGTCCGCCTTTTCCATGCCGAGCGAATTGACACCCCAGCGGAGGTCGCAAAGCTCAATGCTTCTGCCAAACCGTTTGCTTTCTGCCTTCAGCAGCGGCAGCACATGGTCACGGAGCAGATCACGTTCCTGCTGCATGTCCTGAAAGGTACTGGAAATAAAAATGGTCTGCATAATCGGAATTCTCCTGTCTGATTGAAATGCCGCTGAATCATGATTATTATACCATGTTTTCATTCGGAATACAAGCGATAACCGGAACGCTTCGGTTGATATCGGCGTGCATGGCGTATCGCCGCCCGCCTGCTCACCCGGATGATGGAATCAGGACTCGTTTCAGTTTATTGCAGCTTGTGCAGCAATTCATACTGTTTTGCGACCCGTGCTGCCGCCCGCGCCCGGAATGCCGGCGGTGAGAGGATCTCCAGTACCGGACCGAAGCTCAGGAGCTGGATCAGGAGCTCTGTTTCATCCGTTTGGTCGTACCAAAGCTGCACGGTCAGTGTGCCTGTCGCCTGATCAAAATCGGTATGTTTCTCATAGGAGGCAAATTCCATCAGAAAGCGCTCCGTTCCGTTTCGTTCCTGCGTAACTCGCACCGTGACCGGCTGACTGCATTTTCGTGCTTCAAAGATCTCATCGACCGTCAGGACGCCGTTCTTCGGAACAGGCGCCGTTTTCACAGCGGTGATCCGTCCGAGGTTGATGAGAGCACCCTTCGGCTGTCCGCTGCGGGACATGCTGCAGCAGTACAGACGGAATTTGTCGTTTTTGCCGGAGTATTCCAGGCGAAGCGGCACAAACAGTCTGTGAATGCGCTTGTTTCTGCTTGTGATGTAATCAATATCGAGCGCACGGTGTGTTGTCAGCGCATTGAGCACGGTACGGAATATGCTTCTGTATGCAGGGTCTGTATACGGGTCGCCGTCATTGAAACGATCTGCATAGCGAAACCACGCCGGCTGATAGAGCGGCTGGACATCAGCCAGTGCCGCAGAGAGCGCAGCGAATTCTTCATCCGGCAGAAACAGTGTCATGCGCGGGTCCGCCAGCTTTGCTTTCAGCCAGCGCTTATGCAGAAGCGTCAGGATTTTCACAGGCGGATGCTTCATGACACGGGAGAGGGAGCCGTCAGGATTCCGTTTCAGGAGCCCCCAGTCGGAGCCGTCTGACTGCGGGAGCAGCTTCTGCGGCACAAACAGCACCGAATCGCGGAAGCCTTCCCGTGCGATGATCTCATGGATTTCCTTGTCCGAAACGGTTTTTCGCGCAAGCACACGTTCTGCGATACGAAAATATGCACCGTAGATCTCATTGAACAGTGTCATTTGTCTTTCCTCCGTACATTGCCTGCATTCTTCTGATATCTGATGTAAATCGTTCCCGTATCTCCTTGGTGCCGCCGGAAACGGATACGATCCGTCCGATGCAGCTTTTTGCCCAGTGCATGACCTCATGCGGGTCAAACGCATCCACGGTCAGCTGAAAGAGATTTTTGCCGATCTGTGTGACGGTTCCATTCCGTTTTTCGCGGAAGAGACGTTCGATAAAGAACTGCTCCGTCTCTTCATCTGCGGTAAAAAGAACCTTCAGCGGCTCCTGAATGCCGGGGGTTCTCCGCAGACCGAATGAGACGCCGTAACAGCGCGAAAGATTCTTCTGAAATGCTGCCATGATCGCGTCATAATCCTCCGCCTCATCAGAGAGTGTGATCTTGCGGACGGCATCGAGCCGGAAGCTGCTGAAGCGCCTGTATTCCGGCACAAACGCAGCCAGATAGCGCCTGCCGGTCTGCTCGGATATGAAAATACCGAGCGGAATGACACGATATTCGGAGATATCCGTTTCCGATGCGTCTGAGACAGCCCGTTTGCGCGTGGTGCCGGCGGACAGGATGATGCCGCGTTTTGCGCAGATCGCCTCACAGATATCGCAGAGCAGCGGATCTTCGAGTGTATGAACGATGTATGCGTGCTTATGCAGGAACAGATCGTTTTTCAGCCCCGCTGATTTCAGGATGCGGTTTCCGACAATGCCGAATTCGCCGCATTCTGAGTAAAATTTGACCGCCGGTGTCAGACCGGGAAAACGCTCCAGAAAGCCGTCGACGGTATCCGGCGAAAGGCGGAAACAGGTTGTTTTTCCGCGTTTTTCCGCGGTCAGGATGCCTTCGGAGACGTATTCCCTGAGCTTTCCGCGCACGGTCTGTTCATCGAATACTGCTTCGTATTCAGCGATGAGTGCATCCGTGATCTGCCGGAGTGACTGCGCCTGACCGTCATACAGCAGGTCAAGCAGCAGAAAATGCAGCCGGATATCGTTATCGGTGAAGCTGCGTGCATCATACGCCTGATAGAGCGGATTTTCCGGAATATGCCCGCTGTCAACGGTAATGGAGATCTTTCTTCCGCGCCGGGAATCATCATAACGGACAAAGCCGCCGAGCCAGCTTTCGACACGGCGTCTCTCGTCATCATATGTACGGGCGCTCTTCTGCGAAAAATCGCCGCGCACCTTAAAGCCGTAGATAAAGAAGTCCAGTACATAGTCTCTGGTTTTTGCAAAATTCTTGACCAGTTCGGAAAAACCTGCCACTGTCTCCGCCTCCCTTTCAGCGAACGGTTTTGATACTGTTATTGTATCAGAAATCAGAATAAAACGCAAGCCGGAACATCGTGTTCGCAGAAAAAAATATTGGTAAAATAGTCCGTCATACGGTATGATGATAACAGAACCAAACACGAAAGGGTGTGTCAATATGTTTGTCATCGCAAATGAACATCAGCTTCCGGTCAAGGTGTGGCAGTCCGCAGATCATGCGCCGGACGCGAAAAGCCTGGAACAGGCATCCCATCTCGCGCAGCTCCCCTTTGCGAAGAAGTGGATCGCGCTGATGCCGGATGCACATGCCGGCAAGGGAATGCCGATCGGCGGTGTCGTTGCCTGCGAGAACGCGGTGATCCCGAATGCGGTCGGTGTCGATATCGGCTGCGGCATGGGCTTTGTGGAGACCGGTGTGCCTGTTTCGCTTCTGCGCGAAACAATGACCGGCAGCGGCACGCTGGTGCAGATGATCTGCGGGAATATCCTCCGCAACGTTCCGACCGGATTTGCACATCACCGGACGGCGCAGCCCTCTGCCGTGCTGGACCGCGCAAAGGAGGAAATGCAGCACTATGAAGCAGATTCCGCGCTGATCCCGCAGATCGAAGAAGGGTATTTTCAGATCGGGACGCTCGGCGGCGGCAATCATTTCATCGAACTGCAGGAGGATGAAAACGGTATGTGCTGCATCATGCTGCACTCCGGCAGCCGCCACTTCGGTAATATTGTCGGACAGTATTTCAATAAGATCGCAGCGGCGCTGAACGAAAAGTGGCATTCCGCTGTCGACCCCGCATGGAAGCTCCCCTTTCTTCCTGCGGATTCCGATGAGGGAAAGCGGTATCTGAAATGGATGCAGCTGTGCATGGATTTCGCCTATGAAAACCGCTCGGCGATGCTCGGCAAGGTCAAGGAGATCTTTTCTGAGGCGGTGACAAAGTATACTGATGCTGTGCCGGAATTCTCGGAGGAGATCAACTGTCACCATAACTATGCTGCGCTGGAGGAGCATTTCGGAAAAACGCTCTATGTGCACCGGAAGGGCGCCATCCGTGCAGGAAACGGTGAGCTCGCGATCATCCCCGGTGCAATGGGCTCCTACAGCTACATTGTTCGCGGAAAGGGCAATCCGGAGAGCTTCTGCTCCTCCTCGCACGGAGCCGGACGCACCTGCTCGCGGACGGGCGCGATGGAGCGCTTCTCTGTGCAGTCGGTCATGAACGATCTGAAGGAAAAGAATGTGGTTCTGGCAAAGCACAATCATCAGGATGTCGCGGAGGAGGCACGTTTTGCCTACAAGGACATCGATCAGGTCATGGAGCAGCAGGCCGATCTGACAGAGCCCGTCAAGAAGCTGTTTACTGTCGGTGTCGTGAAGGGCTGAGTCTTCGCAGATTTTTTTACATGATTTTTCCGCAGAAATATGCTATCATACAAACAACTCAGACAGCACGGTGCTTTCTGAGCTGAGCGGCACCGACAGCAGTCTCTTCTGAAAAAACAGTGCCGCGGATGGACATTCCGTGAAAGGCGCATTCAGCATTTTTGCGGATTACAATCGATGATTGTTGCGCCTTGTCGGAATGCCCTGCGATCGAACAGCAACCGTTTTCTTGAAGTCCCTTTTAAGTATTGTGTTCCTGCGTCAAATCAGAATTTGCGGGGATGTTCTGAGGGCTCCGCCCTCAGACTCCCGCTCAAGGGACGTTGTCCCTTGAGAATCCCATTGCAAATTCCCATATCCCCCAAAAGGGGGATATGGGAATTTGCAGCGGGAGCCCCGAGGGGTAGTACCCCTCGGGCAGGGGTGTGGGGGCAGGTTCCCATGAACAGTTCACACGAATTGCATACACCGGCCCTCAAGCATATTCTGGAATCTGCGCTGTTACATGTAAATTGAACAATGCAAGCGCAGTGAACAACAACTGATTCGGTTCCCATGCAATACGAAATGAAACCGCGTGCAGTCATGCATTTGAACAGAAAAAAAGATCGCCCCCGCCGGAAAGACGGCGGGGGCGATGCTTCGGGGGACGCCTCATGATAAAGCAATTTCTTTTTCACGGCGATTATGTTTTATAGATAACCATGAAATGTGCTTCGGGAGTCTTCCGACTGCGGAGCAGCATATGCCGCCAAGTGCGATACAAAACAGCATAGAAATGGTATAATAGAAATACAGGAAGCACTATGAAAACTGCACCGATACGATCATACGGATCATTGAGCATGCTGTAAGCGATGAAAGACGGATTACGCCGTGCTGATTGTCCCTCGCAGGGCAGATGCTTTGCGAGATCAGTTTTTTTCATGCAGCCTGTAATATTGTCTCCGATTTTGGCATCATGTGAAATAGAGAGGCTCTCTGAAAGGAAGTGAAGGATACGGACGATCAGCGAATTCTGGAATTATTTGCCGAGCGCAACGAAGCGGCGCTGCGGCAGCTCTCACAGAAATACGGCGGCGCCTGCCGGAAGCTCGCGGCGCAGATTCTCGGCAGTGAGCAGGACGCCGAGGAGGTGCTGAACGACGCACTCCTTCGCCTGTGGAATGCGATCCCGCCGCAGAAGCCCGACGACCTGTTCCGCTTTCTCTGCAGGACGGTGCGCAATCTCGCGCTGGAGCGTGTGCGCAGCCGCAAACGCCAAAAGCGCGGCGGCGGTCTCCCGGAGTTCCCGCTGGACAGCCCCGCGGCGCAGCAGCTCGCGTCGCCGGAGAATGTAGAAACACTGCTGGACTACAGTCTGACCGTCGATTCGGTCAACCGCTTTCTGCGCACGCTCCCGCCCGACGCCTGCTCCGTGTTCATCATGCGCTACGGCAGGGGATGCTCGGTCAAAGAGATCGCAGGAATGTTTGATTTCACACAGAGCAAGGTGCTGGTGACGCTCCTGCGCACCCGCAATCAGCTCAGAAAATGGCTGGAAAACGAGGGATATCTATGAAGCAGGCAGAAAAGACGTTTCTGCGCGCGGTGAAGGATGCCGACAGCGCATTTTATTTTCGCGCTGCCGCAATGGCTGCCGACGCGCAGAGGCAGAAACGCGCACGGAGGTTTTACACGGTCATGAAGCATACATTGAAATATATCGCCGCCGGCGGTACAGTGCTCGCGGCAGTGCTCGGTGTCTGCATATTTACGGGCGTATTCGCAGGAAAGCCCGCAGAGCCGATTACACCGGCAGAGGTCGCCCCCGAGACCATTGAGCTGCCCGATCTCTCCGCATTCGGCATTGACACCGCAGAATTCCGGCTGGTTGACGAACGCTATGAACAGGAATACGCCGCAGATGCCGAGATCGACGGCGCCGGACGGTATCTGACCGACAGCTGGTATCAGTTTCAGAATAACGCCGGTGCGACCCTCTGCTATGACAAATACGGCAGACTGCGCAAATTCATCAATGCGCAGGAGATCGCCGTCAAATTCAAAAACAGAGCGGAAAACGCAATGCCGGATGATGAAATGCTCGCGATCGCCAATCAGGTGCTGCAAACAGTCCTACCGGAATATGCAAGCTATGTGCAGATGGATTCCACGGTCGTCAATGCACAGATCGGCAGCCTGTATTACCCCTGTGAGCTGTTCATGCGCAACGGCAGCATGGACGAAAAAGCATCGAATGTTGCTAGTGTACAATTAAATACAGATGGCAGTATTCGCACATTCGGCGTCACATATAATGACATTGCGCCCGGTGCAAGCTATTCGGCACTCGACCGCAAGGCGAAGGAAGTGTCCAAGAAGATCACCTGCGGCAAGCGCGATGTCGAGCTCGAATACTGTCTCTCACTCGACGGCGTGGTCTACGGCGTGTATCTAGTCCGATCCTACACCACCGCAACCGATAATCTGGGCAATCAGGAGACGTTCACCGATCTCGACACGATCGTTGTCAGACAACCATAAAGCATGCAACAAAACCGCTCCTCCGCGTTCACGAACAGAGTGCTGGGGAGCAATTCATTTCCGTGGCTTCGGGAATCTCCCGACTGCGGAGCTGGGTATGCCGTCAAGGCCGCAGACTTTGCCCGGAAGAAGTGAAGCACCGCGAAACGCTCTGTTTTGATGAGCCGAAAACGGCTTGTCGAAACGGATATTGGGTTACATCAATCTGTTTGGTCGTAAAATCGGGTGTTTCACAAAAACGACTCAGCCGCAGCGCCGGATTCCGGTGATGACACTGATCTGACCGTCCCGCATTTCGCCGATGCGCTGCTGTGATCGGCTGCGCTGTATTTCCAAACGCCCATCTTCATTGAAAGGTTCGGCGAAAACTCGCAGTAGTTTTCATTGTGATTATTATACCGCATTCCGATGAAAAATGCAATGCGTGAATGTAAAAAAGGACGCTGCACACGAAAAATGCACAGCGTCCTTTCTGAATTACGGCTTGGGGTCTTGACGGTCCGCATTCGGCAAATCACAGCCTTTTGGATTGTTCAGGCTTTTGCCAGCAGCTTCCGCTTTAAGACAGTCAGATCGGCGGCGTTCAGCTTGTCGTTTCCGTCCAGATCGGCTGCCTGCCAGTCGGCAAGCGTGCGGGTCTCCGCCAGCAGGAATTTCTGCAGCGCGACCAGATCCGCAAGCGTCACTTCTCCGTCGGCGTTCACATCGCCCGGTGTGCGTTCGCCCGCACCTGTGTATTCATACACGACCTCAACCTTCGTGTATGTCACCGCGATCGTGTCTTCGATCTCCGCCTCCTGCTTCTCGGAGGCATCCCACCATTTCTGCAGCTCGATCTTGCCGTCTGCGACGGTCGCCGGCACCTCGGTCTCGGTATCTGTCTCCTTGTCCTTCACGGTCAGCGTTCCGTCAAAGTCGACGATCGCCTTCGAGCCGCTGCCCAGCGAGAGCGAATACCCCTTCGAGGTCCAGAATTTCGTGCCGTCCGGCGTGACCGCATTGATGCAGACCGCGCAGCCTGCATTGCCCCACGAGGAGCCCGCACTCGAGGTCACGTCGCCGGTGATGATGATTTGCTTCAGGTGTGCCGCATCGGTGATCGGGATTTCGACAAAGCCGTTTTCGTTGACAAGGCTCATCGGGTCCTCATAAACAGTCGACTTCTGCGTTTTCTCCTCGGGCTTTGCACCGTCGAATGCGTTGTCATCGTCGGAGATCACGACCATTGCCGCGGAATATGCCGGCAGTGTGAGATCGAGCCTGCCGTCTGCCACGTCATACACATCGAGATAGCGGATATCGGTCGTGCTGCTGTCGATCAGGTAGACCGCAGCCTTTTTGTAGACCTTTTCTGCGTCGCTGAGCGTGATGACTGCGTGCTCGGCAGCAGACAGCTCCTTGTTGGTCAGTGCGAGCGTCACGGTCGAAGCATCTGCATTTTTCGCCGCATAGGCAGAGGATTTCGATACATCCCCGGTCTCGGTCGGCATCAGCGTTTCGCCGAAGGAGCCGCCCTTGCCGTCGTAGTTGGTATACAGATTGAGCCCCGAGAGGATATAGCCGCTGCCGCCCCAGATCGACGCGAAATACACGCCCGCATCGGCATAGCAGCCAAGCGCTTCGATCTGTGCGATCGCGCCGGAGACCTCGTCGTCCCCGCCGAAATTGTACTCGGTAATGCCGAGCTTGGTGCCGGGATAGTATTTGTCGATCGACGCCTGCACGGTCGGCAGGATCGGGATGTTCGTCTGGCACCACTGTCCGATCCAGCTATTTTCGACAAAGCCTTTTTCGTAAAGCGTGCGCACGGACTGTAATCTGTCCGCCGTGCCGTTGCGGCAGGACTCGGAATAATAGTGGATATCGAGCACGTCGAGCAGGCGGGTGCCCGCCTTGTCGGATGCCTGCTTCATGGTGTCGAGGTAGTAGTCGATGTACCAGTGATAGCCGCCCGCCTCCTTGAGCGTTTCCCATTCGGTATCGCTGTCGGTGTCTGCAAGGTGGTCGTAGGCGGTGTAGCCGTAGAGCGCCGGACCGAAGATCTCCGCCTTCGGGTCGAGCTTCTTGACGGCTTCTGCCATCTCGGCGGATTTGTCGCTCAGCTCCTTCATGCCGACAGGATTCGGGTGGATGCGGCTGTGCGTGTTGTGCCAGAGCGCGGGCTCGTTGTCGAGCGAATAGCCCTGAATGCCGGTCGCCGACTGCGAATCGCCGAGCTTTGTGATGATGTAGTTGACATACTCGTCCATGTAGACCGTGCCGTCGGTGAGATCGGGAGTCTCCGCAAAGGCGCTGCCCTTGGTGAGCACGACCTCGTTCCAGCGGTCGGAGGGGGCAGCCTCCGCCTCGGTGACCGTTCCGTTTTTGTCGGCAGCGGCATAGCCCGCGAGCTGGAGCGTCGTCAGCTTGTAGCCGACATTGTACTTCGCGGCATCCCTTGAGAGCTGCTGCACGCAGTCAGCCGGGGCATCCGAATTCGAGAGATTGTTGTCGGAGCTGTATTTCCAGTCGGAGCCCGCGTTGGACGCGTTCGTCTCCCAGTTGTAGGCGGTCATGCGGTTGCCGCCCTGCCGGTAGGCGGTCGCCGTGACCTTTTTCAGGTCGTCCTGATGCCCGTATTCGTTGATGCCGTAGATGTACGGGCTGATCGCCTTGCCCGCCGCCGAGAGATCGACGGTGATATTCATGTCGTAGCTGTCGGCTGCGGATGCCGGAACAGCTGCTGCGGATGATGCCGAGAGCATCACGAGCGCGGAGAGAAATGCGAGTGCTTTTTTCATGGTTTTCCCCTTTTCATGCGGTTACAGTTCGTCATCCTCCCAGTACGGGAGCGGTTCAATGTCCCCCGCGTCGTTCCCGCGGAAGACACCGCGATGCCAGATATCTGTACTCGGATTGACATTGCGGATGAAATTGGTGAGCGTCTTTGCGAGAATCAGAATCATCGCAAGCGGTGTTTTGTGCGTATTGCCGTATACAATGCGCTGACCGTCATCGAAATCAGCCTTCATGCGCCAGACCAGACCGAAGCGTTCAAAACGGTCGAGGATCTTCTGCACATCGGCTTCGGGGATGCCGAGCGTTTGCGCAATGCCTGCAACAGAAAACATCTTGTTGCGCGTGCCGCTGCCGAGATACGCAATCATGCGCAGCGCATTTTCGTCTGAAAGAGTCCGGAAGAATCTGCGGATCTGCAGCGTATCCTCCAGATACTGCCCGATGCCGTCTTCGGGAACCTCCAGAAAAAACGCATAGCGCAGATCGGGATTCAGACGCATCAGCATCAGCTCCGTATCGGTTTTGAGGGACGCAAAGGTCTCACATGCAAAGCGCTCCGGCAGCCGGCTGATCTCCTCCCATGACGGGTCATAGGTGCAGATCGCCGTGTAGAGCATTCGCATGAACAGCGCGGTGCGCTGCTCCGGTGCGGTGCTGCGGAAGATGCGGCTGATGACCGCTTCGGGGTCGGGCTCCTCTGCCGGATCGTTCAGTCCGAAGAGCGCATCCAGAGAAATGTTGAGCGCTTCGGCAAGCCGCGGAAGCTGTGCGGCATCCGGAAAGCTGTTTTTTTCCCATTTGGAGACCGCCTGCGGTGAGACGTTCAAGCGCCGTGCGAGCTGCTCCTGTGTCAGGTGCAGCTCTTTGCGGCGGCTGGCGAGATTGATGTGGAAGCTGCGGTTTTTCATGGCATTGTACCGGCTCTGCGTCCGCCGAAGGGGCAGCGGAACGGCAGAGCGGTTTTCCTTCCCTGCGTTTATTTTAGCAGAGCTGCCGGTTGTGTGCAAGCGATTCCTTCTTGCAGGAAATCAACCGCGTGTCAATCGGCTCAACTGATATTTGAGCTGCGCGGCAAAACTGCTGCAGCCTGCTGATTTCATTATACAGCATCGGGCGGATAATTGCACGCTCCCCATGCAGATCCCGCATCAGAAGCCTGTGAACATTCTGCTGCCCGCTTTATGCAGAGTGCCCAAAGCGGCATAATGCGGCGAAATCGGAAAACAGAGGGAGCGACGGCATCGCCGCATCCGGTGATTGACTTCCGCCGTGTTTCATGATACAATACAGATGAAAATGTTGCTCAGAGAGATCGGAAAACAGGTAGGAGGTAGGAGGGAGCAGGTAGGAGGTCAGATTCGGTGTGAGGAAATGTTCCGCCGCTTTCGCTTTTTGCGCTGAGTTGAAGGTGCAGCGGGGCTTGGCGCTTTCGCCGCATTCATAATCTGCCCGCGCAGCCGCTTGCTGAAATGGGATACCGATTTTTCTTTTAGCGAATCGAAATATTCTGATTTCTCTCAGGAACAGTTTTCCGGGATGCGTATGGTTCCGTACCGTTTTTCCGGCAAGCATGCACGCTGTCGGGTCGGTTTTCACAGACCGGCGGCTGCATCAAACATGCGAAGGGGGATAACATGATGAAACGGATTCTTGCAGCGTTGACAGCCTCTGCGATGCTCCTTGCTCAGCCGTACCCGGTGTCCGCAGCGGAGGATGTGTTCTTTGACGATTTCAGCGGCGGCAGGCTCAACACCGATGTATGGCTGATCGCCGAGAAAAACTGGGGCGGCACAGTCACGGAGGACGGCAGAACGGTCGATTACAACGGCGGCGTGCGCGCCGAAAATGTCTCGGTTTCCGGCGGTGATCTGATTCTGACCGGACACGGCAACCGCTACGGGGGCAATCTGCGCGGCATCAACCGCGACGGCAGTCTGCGCGCGGACGGAAAGCGCTGCGGCGCCGCGATCGCCACAAAGCAGTATTTCGCCTCGGGCAGCTATGAGATCCGCGCAAAAATCGCGCCGGAGCTCGGGTGCTGCTCTGCGATGTGGACCTTTGAATACGAGGAGGACGACTCGGACGGGGCACTGCGCATCATCAATCACGAGATCGACATTGAATTCCCCGGGCGCGATGATGCGGATGCATACAGCCTCAGTCATGCCCTCTGTACGACATGGGAAACGGAGGAGGACTACATGACATCATCGGTCTTTTGCGGAGATCAGGCGGACGGTGCATTTCACACCTATCGCTTTGACTGGCACACCGGGAGCGAGACGGAGATACCGCGCGTCGAGTTTTATTTTGACGGCGAACTGACGCATACGGAGACCGCGCACATCCCGACCCGTGCGGGACGCTTCTGGCTGGGGCTCTGGTTTCCGCGGTATTGGGCAGGCACGCCGGATTTTGACACGGCTGCTTTTGCGGTCGACTATGTCAGGATCACGCCCTTTCACGAGCCGGGCGACGTTCCGCAGAACGAGACCTATCCCGATGACGGCTGGGCAGAGCCGCCGGTGACGCTGCCGCGCGGCTGGGTGCTCCGGCACAGCTACACGCGCTATGCGGACGGCGACAGCAGGCTCTTTCTGCACGCGCCGGACGGGACCGTGCAGGAGATCACCGGCGATTTTGTGCACGCGATGAACGGCAGCTTCGGCACGAGACCCGATCAGTTTGTGTTCATGGCGATCGACCCCGCCGCAGATGAATGGGATATTTTTCTCTCCGATGCGGGCAGCATCACGAATCTGACGAAGAACAGCGGCTACCGCAATGAGGACCCGCGGCTTTCGCCGGACGGCACGAAGATCGTGTTCAAATCCGGCGTTTACAGTCGGGTGACCGCGGATTTTACCTATAACCTCATGCTGCTCGACCTGCAGACCGGCGCGTACACGCCGCTGACCGACGACGGTGCGGAGAAGGCGATGCCGTGCTTTTCCGCAGACGGCAGATCGGTTTATTTTGCGCGCTATACCGATCATATCGGCGCGATCTGCCGCATGGATCTCGATACCCGCGAAACCGAGACCGTGTTCAGCGAGCCGGGAGTGACCGCATATTATCCGGTCGTATCCGGCAATCGGCTGTATTTCACAAAATGGTACAGCGCGGAGAATCACTGCGATCAGATCATGTGCCTCGACGGCGCGCAAATCACTGCAATACCGTTCAATGCAGCGGATTTCGACTGCTCCGACGCATGTCCGGCGGGCAGCGGCATGATCTACAGCAGCACGCAGGCGGGAGACTATGACCTCTACTATTTCGACGGGGAACGGTCTGTGCGGCTCGATGCAATGTGCTCGGAGAAGAATGATCTCGGCGCGGCGTTTTTTCCCGCAGACGTGCAGGGCGATCTCAATGCAGACGGTGTCTGCAGCACTGCCGATGCGGTCCTGCTTCGCAAGTGGCTGCTCGGCATTCCCGATACCGCGCTCGCAGACTGGCGGGCAGGCGATCTCGACGGCAGCGGCAGTCTGAATGCCGCCGACCTCACGCTGCTCAAGCGGCTGCTCCTGAAATGAGCATGCTGCAGGATAAAGCCGATCAACAAAACAGGGAGCCCGCACCGTTATGATGCGGACTCCCCTTCTTGTTCATGTGTCAGCCAGGATTTTTCTGCGTTCAGCCGTCGACCTGTGCGAGCCTGCGCAGCAATGCTGCATGGTCGAGCAGTGTGACGCTGCCGTCGCCGTTGAGATCGGCACAGCCGCTCTCGCTGATATATGCAGTGACATCGCTATTCAGTGCCGAATCCTCCGCGATATAGCGTGCCATCAGCACTGCATCGCCGATGTTGACAACGCCGTCGCCGGTCAGGTCGCCGGGCGTGACCGCACCCTTGAGCTTGCATGTCTGCGCCTCAGATGCGATGCCCGCATAGCTCTGAACGCCGGAGGTCAGGTGCAGCACGGCGCCGCTGAGATCGCCGCTGTCGGGTACCAGCGTGTAGATGAGCGAAGCATCGGTGTCGTTGCCCTCCTCCTTGAATGCGGTCAGCGTGCAGGGGATCGGGCTGCCGTTCGCATCGCTGAGCCAGAGACTATCTGCGGTGACGGTCGCGTCGAGTGCATGGCGGGTCAGCGTCACGGTGACAGTGCCGTTTTCGGAGACCGCTTCCTTGATCTGTGCGGGCAGTGTGCTCGTCATGTTCAGGTCAATGCCGACCTGCACCGGCAGGACCGGCAGCCAGTCGGACTGCGCATCGGTGAAGCCCTCCTTGGTGAGCCGCACCTGCCAGAGTCCCTCGGGCACATCCCACGCATACCACCCGTCAATGTCGGTGATCTGCGGGTTGATCTGATCGAAGTCGACTGCATTCCAGAGCACGGCATTGCCGTTTTCATCCTGATAATAGATCTCTGCGGTGACACCGTCGATCGGGTTGCCCGGCAGATATTCGTAGACAATGCCGGAGGGGTCGATCAGCACCTTGTATTCGCCGACGTTGTTCAATTCTGCCTCGCCCTTGATGATCTTTTCGAGGCGGTCGCTCAGGATGCCGAGCCCCTTGCCGACCAGCCAGCTCACGCCGACGATCACGCCGATGGTCAGTGCGACCGGTGCGGTGATCGTGGTGAACGCCGCAGTCACGGCGCCGACCGCGACAGCCGCCAGACCGACATTCGTCACCTTGGCGATCGTCAGCATCGTCGACATCGTATACATCTCGTCGAGGTGCTTGTTGACATAAGGCGCGTTGGAGTTGGTGATGCGCTCCATCTGCTTGTAGCCGTTGTAGGTCTCCTTCGCAATGTCGAGATAGGTGAATCCGTCGCCGATCTTGCCGCCGAGGTCCTTCACACCGAGCCCTGCCTTGTCCGCCTGCTTGGTGATCCAGTCGCCGATATAGGCATCGCCGACGTTGTTCGCGGTCGAGACGACAAAGCCGTCGTCCTCCTCATCTGCGCCGAGGATCTTTTCCAGCGTGACCGTGCCGCATGCCTTCTGGATATCCTGTGCAGAGGTTGCGGCATTGATCCCGCTCTCCCATCCAAGCCGCAGGAAACGCAGTGCCTTCGGGACAAAGCCCTGCCAGCCGGGTCTCTGCTCGGCAGGATCGCCGAGGGAGAGGAATTCGTCCATTGCCTCGACAGATGCGTTGTCGTTCAGGTACTTGACATAGTACACATGCACCTTGCCGTTTTCGTCAATCACGCGCGCGCCGGATTCCGCAAAGCCGTACTGTTCGGGGTCTGCCGCTGCCTGCTTTGCCGTAACCTGTGCGCCGTCGAGCACGACCGTGTTGGTCCTGCCGATATAGTGTGAGATCGCGCCCTTCTTGCCGTCGACCTCGAAGGTGTAGCCCATCATCGCGCCGTTGTCGCCGATGCCGATGAGCGTCGGGTTCGATTCCGCAAGGAACGGCGTCCACCAGTCGAATTCATCCGATTCGGCAGGCTTGTCGTCGGAGATATCGCGTCCGTTCAGCGTGTAGGTGTAATTGCCGTCGCCGCGCGGGGTGCGGATGATCGGGTCGAGCTTCTCCTGGATCGCGATGATGCTGAGCTTGCCGGGCACGATCGGATTGAACGCGCCCTCGCCGATCCATGTGCCGGTTGCCTCGTTGAATTCCAGCGGGATCGTGGAGGTCTTGCCGTTGACCGTCGATGCCACGCCGACTGCGGCACAGTTGTTGTCCGCGAGCGTGACCTCAAAGTGCAGCGGATATGCCGGATTGTAGGCAAAGGTCGGGACCCTGCCCTCGGTGAAGCAGTCGGTGATATCCTGCGTGACAGTCTTGTGTCCGCGGATCGTGAGTATCACCTGTCTGACCTCATTCAGCCCGTCGCGGCAGATGACAGTGCTCTCCTCGGATTTTGCATCTGCGGCTTCCGCACGGATCTTCAGCATGTCGCCGCTTGCCGCGGGTATGCTCAGCTTGGTGACATATTTGCCGTTATAGGGGCTTGCGGTGAGTGTTTCAGCCGCCTCGCCGTTCACATAGAGCGTGATCTCGTCGCCGGGCTGCGAGAAGCCGAAGACCGTGATTTCCGCATTGCCGTCCTTGATGCCGGCGGACGCGGGTGCGGTCAGCGTGAGGCGCGGCTTTGCGGTGCTGTCGACGGCAATATCCTTCTCGTACCATCTGTGCCAGTATTGCCCGTCCATTTTGATGCAGTAGGTGATCGTGACCCTTGTGTCCGCGCCGGGGTCGGGTCGCGTGGAGAAGCGCAGCACGCCGCTGGGCTCGTTCAGGTCAATGTTGAGGTGCCAGACACTCTGCTCGCCGTCCAGCAGACCCTCCGCGAGGCTCTTGCTGTCGATCTTGTTGGACTCCGACGTCCAGACAGTGATGGCGCCCGCGGTGTATCTGTCCGCAAAGCGCGGGTTCAGCGTGTAGTAGACGGTATAGTGGATCAGACCGTTTTCGCCCTCCTGCGAGACCACACGCGTCGCAAGCGTGTTCTTCGCGTCATAGATCGTGACACGCTCGTCAAAGAGGCTGTCGCAGGTCGCAAAGGAGTTGGGACCGAATTCGATCTCAGTCTGCTTCATATCCAGCGTATCGAGCAGCGGGCACTCATAGAAAGCGCCGTCGCCGATCTCTGTGACCGATTCCGGGATATGCACGGTTTTCAGCACCGGCATCCGCCCGAACATATTGCCCGGAATGACCTTCATGCCGTCCTCGAAATACACATCCGTAATGGCGGTGTCCTGGAATGCGCAGAAGTTGTCCCCCTCCACGGTCTTGGGGATTGTGATTTCCGTCAGGCTGAAGCAGTTGATGAAGGCACCGTCACCGAGGGTGACCAGATTCCTGGGCAGCTTGAGATCAGTCAGGGAATTTGCCTCATAGAAGGCATTCTTGCCGATCTCGGTCACGCTGTCCGGGAAGATGACCGTGCGCAGCTCCTGCAAGCCCGCAAAGGTCGTATCGCCGATCTTTGTGACGCCGTCTGCGATCTCCAGTGTTTCGATGCCGGCACCGTTGAAGGGATAATACCCGCTGTATTCTGTCAGCTCGCACTGGAAACGGAGATACTTCAGCGCCGTGTCGTCGGCGAAGACCTCCCGCCCGAGATTGTTGAGCGAGGTCGGCAGATGCAGGTCCGTGAGCGCCGAGCAATTCTCAAAGGCAAAATCCCTGATGACGGTCACGCAGTCCGGGATCGTGACCGATTCCAGCGCCGTGCAGTTTTCAAAGGAGCGGCTCCCGATCTCCTGCGGCGCGGACGGGAATCTGATCTCGGTCAGCGCGGTGCAGCCGCAGCAGATGCTCGCGGGGATCACGGTGATCTCCGGCGCAAACTCGACCGTTTTGAGTCCCTTGCAGTGCTGGAAGATGCCGTAGTCGTAGCCGTCGTAGTAGCCGCCGAAGCTGTCCTCCGGCGATGCCATGACCGGCACATAGGCGTATTCCAGCGCATCGCAGTCCTCAAATGCGTAGTTGCCGACCTTTGCGCCGCCCTCGGGCAGGCGGACAGCGGTCAGCGCATCACAGTTGGCAAATGCATGAGCGCCGACGATCCGCACCGTGTCCGGAATCTCTGCCGTTTCCAGTGCAGCGCATCCGTTAAAGGCATTTTCGCCGATCTCGGTCACATCGGGGTTCCAGTTGATGGTTTTCAGGCTGTCTGCATATCGGAACAGATTATCCGGCACCTTGTTCAGCCCGTCCTCAAAGGAGACCGATGCGAGCGCACTGCCCGAAAAGGGGCTGTCTGCGGTTTCGATCTGCTTGGGCACAGTGAATTCCAGAATGCCCGACTTCTCAAATGTGCGATAGCCCATATCGGTCACGCTGCGCGGCAGAATGACCTTGCGCAGTGCCTTGTCCTCCGCAGCGACCAGTTCGGGAAGCCTGACCGTGCCGTCGGCAAACGTCAGCGTTTCGACCGACGAGCCGCTGAGCGCCCATTTTGCCGTTTCCAGCGTGGCGGGCAGCGTCAGCGATGTGATGCCCGTGCTATCCTTGATGAACTCGCTGCCGATCTCCGTCAGACCCTCGGGCAGCGTGAGCGAGGTCAGTCCGGGGTCTGCGCCGAATGCCAGGCTGCCGATCTTCTGCAACGTGGAGGGGAGTGTGACCGACCTGAGATTGACGCTGTTGTAGAAGGCATACGACTCAAGCTCGGTCACGCCCTCGGGAACGGCGTAGTCCGTCAGGAAGGTGCTGTCGCGGAAGGCTCTTTCGCCGATGATCTTCACGGAATCGGGAATGACGACCGATTTGCAGTGCTCGTCGCCCATCGTCAGGTAGCGCGGCACATGCTCGATGCCGTCCTCGAGGATGAAGGTCTCGATATAGCTGTCCTTGAAGGTCGCGCCCCAGCCGCCCATATAGTT
Organism: Oscillospiraceae bacterium; assembly: GCA_016288755.1. Lineage (GTDB taxonomy): Bacteria > Bacillota > Clostridia > Oscillospirales > Ruminococcaceae > Firm-04. The sequence continues at coordinate 1,353 of JAEELE010000109.1, read as the reverse complement.
TGCCAGCTCCGTTCCCCCCAGCGGCAGCCCCTTCGGGATCGTGATCTCCCTGAGGTTCTCGCAGCCGGAGATAAAGCCTGCGCGGATCTCCTGAATGCTGTCGGACAGGTGAAGCTCAGAGATCGCAAGGTTTGAAAAAGCGCCCACGCCGATAAAGGTGACCGTATCCGGCATCGTCAGCGACGTGACGGTTTTCATGCCGCTGAACACGGAGTTCTGGAGGCGCGTGACCGCTCTGCCGTTGATCTCCGCGGGGACGTTCAGCGAAGTGACGGTCTCCCTGTCCTCGCCGACGTACTGATCGATCGTGACGTCGTTGTCGGTGATCGTGTACGCATAGCCGTCGGGCGTCGTGCCGCTGACCTCCTCTGCGAAGACGGAGACCGGCAGCAGCAGTATGAGCTGTGACGCGACCGCGCCGGTCATGACCGCGGCGGTCAGCCGTGAACATAGCCTGTGCTTCATGTTATTCCTCCTTTGTTGCATCGTTGTGCTTCAATTTATACAAATCACAGGCGGAGCGCATGGAAAATATATGCACACTGCCTGTATTTGCATTATAGCACATTTCTTCGGAAGAATCAAGCGAATTGCAAAACTGTCAACTGACAGTTTTGCAATTTTACGGGTTCGGGGCATTGCTTTTTTTGCCGCTGTATGGTACAATAGGAGCGAAAGAGGGTGATCGCATGATCCGCAAAATCCTGAACGACTATCTGGAACAATACCCGGTCACGGCGCAGGCGGTCGCGCAGGAGGCGGGGATATCCGCATCGTCGGTCAGCCGTTGGCGCAAGGGCAGGGGCGAGCCCGACGCTGAAACCGCAGTCCGCATCGCAGAGGCGATGATCGCGCTGGCTGAGAAATGCGGCAAGCCGCTCAGTGACGCCGAACAGAAGAATGTCCGCGGCGCATGCAGCGCGGGAAAGCCCGGCTTTGTGCATGCGCATTTTGACATGCTGCTGCGCACACTGCAGATTCAGCTCAACGAGCTCGCGCCCTATGTGCGGTTTATGCCGTCCTATCTCTCGAAGATCCGCTCCGGCAAGCGCAGCCCCGCCGACCCCGCCCGCTTTGCAGAGGGCATCTGCACCTATATTGCCGCTGCCGGCAGTGATGCGCGCTCGATCGCCGCTTTGCACGGGATCATCGAGTTTACCGGTTCCGCAGACCTCCCCGAGGCACTGCGGCGCTATCTGCTGGGCGCTGCGCCCGAAAAGCAGCAGCAGATGGGGCGCTTTCTGCACCGTCTTGACCGCTTTGACCTCAACGATTATCTGACGCAGGTCTCGCTGCAGCCGCCCTTTTCCGAGGAAGCGGCAGGAGCGCCTCCGCTGCACACCGACTATGACG
>JAEELE010000108.1 GCA_016288755.1 Oscillospiraceae bacterium | reverse complement strand
ATGGATAGCAGACAAGATGAAAGAACTTATGAAAACCAAGCCCCTGGACAAGATCAAAGTGACCGAGATATGCCGTGTTGCAGAGATCGAGCGTCCCACATTCTACTACCATTTCAAAGATAAGTATGACCTTGTGGCGTGGATATTCCTCAGCGATGCCTACGATACCGATGTTATCTCCGCAGAGTCTGCAGCGCAGGCTATGGCAAAAATGCGTCAGGAGTTCATCTTCTACAAGCGAGCCTATGACGATACCTCGCAAAATCCTTTGTGGGAGTATATGCTGGAATACTTCGTCAAGCGATATGAACAGGTCGTAAAAGAAAAGCTGAATACCGATGTTCTCGATACTCAGCTTAAATACTCTATTCGATTGTATTGCTACGGCTGCGTTGGCATGACAAGGGAGTGGCTGCTGAATGATAACACGACCTCTGCGGAGACGGTTGTTCAGATGATGTTTGAGAGTATGCCTGAAAATATGAGAAATATATACTTCACTTGAATCATCAAAGCGCTGGTCTTTGTAGTTTTTCCAAATCATCTTGAACAAATGCCGCAGATATGCTATAATAGTAGGGAAACCAAATTCGATTTAGTAGTAAGACACATACGCCTTAGTAGTCAAACGGTAGTAATCGCTCTATTACTATTTGCGATAAGTGCGGACACTCCGCAAAATCCTTAGTAGTAAAACACCCCGATTTCTACTACGATTTTACTACTAACGACGACAGAGATATGCGTATTTATGCGGAGTTTTGCCGATTTCGCCCCATTCTGTCAAAATGGGTGTAAGAAAAATGAACCTCGCAAAAGTCCGCATAACACGGCAAAATACGGCATTTCAGGAGGAAAAAATAGCATGATTCGTGTGATGTTTGTTTGCCACGGCAACATCTGCCGTTCGCCGATGGCTGAAATGATCATGAAGGAGCTGGTGCGGCGCGCGGGGCTCAGCGACCGCTTTGTGATCGCCTCCGCGGGCACCAGCGACGAGGAGATTTGCGGCGGTATCGGCAATCCGATCTACCCCTCGGCACAGCGCGTGCTCAAAAAGAACGGCATCCTCTTCACCGAGCACCGCGCCGTACAGCTGACGCGCGCGGACTACGCGAAATACGACCTGTTCATCGGCATGGACCGCGCCAACCTATACAACATGGACTGGATGCTCGGCGGCGACCCGCTCGGCAAGATCCACCCGCTGCTCCGGTTTGCGGGGCGGCATGAGGACGTCTCCGACCCGTGGTTCACCGAGCGCTTCGACGAAGCCTTTGCCGATATCATGGAGGGCTGCACCGCCCTTCTGCAATATCTGATCAAAAAGGAGGGCTTGCAGTGATCTGCCCGATCTGCAAAAATCTGTTTACGCTCTCGCAGCATTCCGCCGCCGTGACCGGTACTCCGGCGGAGCTGCAGACTGCACAGAATCTCGCCGACACCCTGCGCGCGCATTCCGCCGAATGCATCGGCATGGCGGCAAACATGATCGGCGTCAATCAGCGCATCATTGCGGCGGGGCTCGGCAGCGCACCGATTGTCATGCTCAACCCCGTCATCACCGAAAAATCCGGTGCATTCGACACCGCGGAGGGCTGCCTCTCGCTGACCGGCACGCGCCCGGTCAAGCGATACAGGAACATCACCGTGCAATGGCAGGACACCGCCATGCAGCCGCATGAACGGTCTTTCTCCGGGCTGCTCGCGCAGGTGATCCAGCATGAATGCGACCACCTCGACGGCATTCTCATCTGAAGGAGGTTTCTATGAAAGTATTCAATCTGCACGGCTATCAAGGGTCGGCGCAAAACGCCGCCTGCACCGCGTGGCAGTCGCTTGGCTGCACAGTCGTTTCTCCGGCGCTCGACTATGACGCAGAGCAGCCCGCCGCACTGCTCGACCGTATGGAAGCGGAGATCGCGGCGCAGCAGCCCGACCTGATCTGCGGCACCAGTCTCGGCGGATTTTTCGCCGCCGTGCTCGCCGCGCGCACGGGTCTGCCGGTGTATCTGGTCAACCCGTGCATGCTGCCGTTTCTGCATCTGCCGCGGCTGGGCTTTGCGGGTCCGATCGCGCCCTTTGTGCCGCTCTTCGGCGAGCTGGCGGCGCTTGACCCCGACCGGGTGCGGGTCATTGTCGGCGGCAGCGACGAGCTGATCGACACGCACGATTTCACCGCGCATTTCGTCGGGCAAAACCGCGTGACCGTGATTCCCGGGGGCAAGCATTCGGGCGCTACGCTGCCGCTCGCGGAATTCTTCGCGCAGGCGATGGACAACTGAGCCCGCATGACCTGAGAAAAAATGGACAGACTGACAGTCAGATACAACGCGCTGACCGCCGGGGAATTCATCGCGCTGTGGGAATCGGTGTGGGGCGACGGTCCGACGCCGGAGCAGACAGCGCGCGCAATGGCTTCGACGCTGTTCCGCGTTTCCGTTTACGACGGCGGACGGGCGGTCGCGATGGCGCGGATGATCGGCGATCTGGGGCTCTGCTGCTACATCAAGGACGTCGTTGTCCGACCGGAGTATCAGGGGCGGGGCATCGGGCGGATGCTGGTGCAGGAGCTGCTGCGGTATATCCGTGAAAACGCCGTGCTGGGCACGCGGGTATCGGTCGAGCTCGCGGCGCTGCCGGAGAAGGTGCCGTTCTATGAAAAGCTCGGGTTCTCCGCAAACGAAGCACAGCGCCTCCGGTTGATGCTCGAGGTGCCGTAAGGGCTGCACATCGGACAAAAAGCCGCACAGTCATCGGACAAAGCCGTCCGGTGCGCTGTGCGGCTGACATTATTTCGTGCGGCAGGGAATGCGCTGCATCTGCGGCGGCGCGGGCTTATGCCTGCCCTGCAGCGCTCCGCGCCTGCTCTCTTTGGATATGGGTCTCCAGATCTGCCAGTCTGGTCGGGATCGGGATATGGCTCTCCCGGTCCGTCAGCCGCAGCGCCAGCGCGCAGGCAGTGTCCAGCGTGACGTAGTTGCCGACGGAGATAAAGATCGGCTTGACATCCCTGTGCGTGCGCAGCGCTCTGCCGTAGACCTCGCCGCCGATCACGATATCTGTGCAGCTGCCCGCTTCGTTCTCCGGCTCGGTGTAGTCGGTCTGATGATCGACACGGAAATAGGTCTTTGCGATGCCGACCGTCGGCTTATGCAGATAAAAGCTCGCATGGGTCGCGATCCCCATGTGCCGCGGGTGCAGATAGCCGTTGCCGTCAAATACGATAATATCCGGGCTTGCGCTGAGCAGCTCCGCCGTTTTCAGAATGAGCGGCAGCTCCAGGAACGCAAGGAATCCGGGCATATACGGCACCTCGATCTTTCCGCTGCAGTGCTGCTTCTCAACGACCGCATGCGTTTCTGCATCGATCACGACGATGCAGCAGACCGCATACTCTTCATCGCCCTGATTCCAGTACGCAAGGTCCACGCCCGCGACCAGCTTTACGCTGTTCAGGTCGAATCGGTCGACCTGCTCGATCCGGTCGCACAGTTCGTTCTGCTGTTTCAGGAATGCTTCCTGCATCGCTGCTGTATCCATCATCATTCACTCCTTGTGTGATTTGTCTCATCATGCCTGTTTCTGCCGTCTGACCGGCGCATGCTCCGTCTCGATGCCCACGACCCTGGAGGCTGCATGCGTGGGGTGAAACTCCGCGTGCCGCAGGGATACGATTTTCCTGCCGATCAGCTTCCGAAGAAGATCCGTTTCTTCATCATTGAGGCGTTTGTCTATTGAAATCATCACAGTCACTTCCTTCACAGCAGATCACAAAATGGTTCAGAGGAGAACCATAACGTGCAGTCACACATATTCTCTTTCCTTATTATAGCACATCCGCCCCGAAAAAGTAAAGCCGGTGCAACCGTGTTTTTCAGACTGAGCCCCGAAAACGGCAGCAGCCGCACAGTGAATCAGACCAACAATAGTCCGAAATCGCTGTCGCGGCTGGAGATCTATCGTATGACACGCAATGCGCTGAATGTGTGATGGGGTGGGCTTTATGCCTGCCCTGTT
>JAEELE010000107.1 GCA_016288755.1 Oscillospiraceae bacterium | reverse complement strand
TGAAGTCATCTGCTTGTCTAAATGCCGATCTGCTGCGTCAGAAAACCTTGCTGGGCGCCAGCCCAGCGGCGGCTTTCTTCCTTGCATATCGACATTTATCCTGCGCATCTAATCTTCAAGATTTAGTTGGTACATCAATAGAGGCAGATTCCTGCGGCTTTGCGATCAAAACAGAGCAGGATTCTGAAATGCATTTTAGGAGGTTTTTTCTATGCTGGAGGAACTGAAACGCGAGGTCTGCGAAGCAAATCTGGAGCTGGTGCGCCGCGGCGTCGTCATTTACACATGGGGCAATGTCAGCGGCATCGACCGAAAGAGCGGGTGCATGGTCATCAAGCCCTCGGGCGTCAGCTATGACAGCATGTCTCCGGAGGATATGGTCGTGGTCAGCCTTGAGGCCGGCGCGCGCGTCGAAGGAAAATGGAATCCCTCCTCCGACACAAAAACCCATCTGGAGCTTTACCGCGCGTTCCCGGAGCTCGGCGGCATCACGCACACGCACTCGACACACGCGATCGTCTTTGCACAGGCGGGGCGGGATATCCCCGCACTCGGCACCACCCACGCCGACTATTTCTACGGCGATATTCCCTGCACGCGCGCGCTGACGCAGCAGGAGGTAGAATCCGATTATGAAGCGAACACCGGCTGCGTGATCATTGAGACAGTCCGGGAACGGGGCATCGACCCGCTCGCCGTGCCCGGCATTGTGGTCAGGAATCACGGTCCGTTCACATGGGGCAGGGATGCCGCCGCATCGGTCTATCACGCCGTCGTGATGGAGCAGGTCGCGGAAATGGCACTCAAGACCCTGCTGCTCAACCCGCAGGCTTCCATCCAGCAATATGTGCTCGACAAGCACTATTTCCGCAAGCACGGTCCCGGCGCCTATTACGGGCAGGGCAACTGAATCGGCAGAAACGAAACCGACCCTTGTACCGCGAAGTACAAGGGTCGGTTTCATGTGCAGCAACATGAGAGGGAGGGGTTTGTCGGGGAATTATCTGCCGTAGATGATATCGCCGAGCTTCAGATCGCGCTCCAGCGAAACGGCTGTTGTGGATGCATTGATCGGGACAAGCTCCAGATCCATGATCCGTGCGAAATCGCGGACGACTCTGTCCGTGATGTTGTAGGAAAGCACGGTGTGATGTGCACCGCCTGCGATGATCCAGCACTCAAGCCCTTCGAGGAAGGACGGCTCCGGGCGCCACATCGTGCGTGCGACCGGCAGATTCGGCATGGTCTGATACGGCTTTTCGCAGCAGACATCCTGCACGATCAGGCGCAGTCTGCCGCCGGCGTCGATCAGCGAGATCGCCTTTGCCTTGCCTGCCTTGCCCTCAAATACAAGTCTTGCCGGTGCGTCCTTGCCGCCGATGCCGAGCGGATGCACCTCGATACGCGGCTTCTCCGCGGCGATCGTCGGGCAGACCTCCAGCATGTGCGAGCCGAGGATCAGCTCCTTTTCGTAGTCGTAGGTGTAGTCCTCCATAAACGAGGTCTGACCGTCCGGATACATCGCCTTGATGATCGCGGTCATGCCGGCGGTCTTCCAGTCGCCCTCCGCGCCGAAGCCGTAGCCCAGCGACATCAGGTGCTGCGACGCAAGACCCGGAAGCTGCTTCATGCCGTAAAGATCCTGAAACGTATTGGAGAATGCCTTTGCGCCCTCACGGTCGAGGATTCTGCGGATCGCGATCTCCTCGCGCGCCTGATAGCGTATCGCGTCGGTATCCTTTTCGTCGAAGCTGTAGAGCGAGGCGTATTCCTGCATCAGCGCGTCGATCTCCTGCTCCGTGACGCGGTCCATCTCCTTGACGAGATCGCCGACTGCCCATGTATTGACCTGCCAGCCCATGCGGATCTGTGCTTCCACCTTGTCGCCCTCGGTCACTGCGACCTCGCGCATATTGTCGCCGAAGCGCACGATTTTCAGGCTGCGGCTGAACAGCGCACCGATCGCGGCTCGCTGCCACTCTGCGATCTTCTCCTGCACGGCAGGGTCCTTCCAGTAGCCGGCGACCACAGCGCGCGGCATCCGCATCCTTGCGCCGATGAAGCCGTGCTCACGGTCTCCGTGCGCGGACTGGTGCAGATTCATATAATCCATGTCGATCGCTTCATTCGGGATCGACTTATTATACTGCGTGTGGAAATGCAGCCACGGCTTTTGCAGCGCCGCGAAGCCGTTGATCCACATTTTAGAAGGAGAAAACGTATGGCAGAAGGTGATGATGCCGGCGCACTCCTTATCGTAGTTTGCCTCGCGGATGATATCCGTAATTTCCCCGTTCGTCTTGGCGGTCAGCTTATACTCGACCGGAAACGGCAGCTTCAGACCGGCAACGATCTCCTTGGAATCTGCTTCGACCTGACGCAGCGTCTCCTCACCGTAAAGGAACTGCGAGCCGGTGATAAACCAGAATTTCATACAGATAGCCTCCTTCATTCTGCGGCTGCAGCCCGTTCGGCAGACAGCCATTTCAGATAATTTTTCATATAGGCGCGGATGCCGTCAGCGTCCTGCTGTGCGGGTGATACCGTGCTGCCCTGCATTCCCGCAAACACATGCGTGCGGAGATAGTCCGCAAGGGTCTGGGCACGATCCTCGCGGGACATATAGGCAGCCAGCAGCGCGATGCCCCATGCACCGCCCTCCCCTGCCGACTGCATCAGCGTCACATCGACGCCGAGTGCCGCCGCAAGGAACGGCTGCGACGCGGTCGGTGTTTTGAACAGTCCGCCGTGCGCATAGATCTGATCGAACCGGACACCCTCCTCCGTGAGGATATCCATGCCGAGCTTGAGCGTCGCCATGCACGAATAGACAAGGCTGCGCATCAGATTCTCAACTGTAAAGCGGGAATCGGGGTCGCGCACCAGCATCGGCTTGCCTGCCTCGAGCCCGGTGATCTGCTCGCCCGCAACATAGTTGTAGGTCACGATGCCGCCGCAGTCGGGGTCACCCTTTGCCGCAAGCGCATAGAGCAGGTCATAGAGCTGACCCTTCTGCATCTCAGCGCCCGCTGCGCCGAGCAGACCGCCGAAGAGCCGCACCCATGCGTCCAGATCGGAGGAGCAGTTGTTGCAGTGCACCATTGCGACCGGGTCGCCCGCGGGCGTCGTCACGATGTCGATCTCGCGGTGCAGCGCCTTCAGGCTTTGCTCCAGCACGATCATCGCAAAGATCGAGGTGCCGGCGGAGACATTTCCCGTCTTGGGCAAAACGGAATTTGTCGCTGCCATGCCGGTCTGTGCGTCGCCCTCCGGCGGACAGAACGGCACACCCGGCTGAAATCTGCCGCTCGGGTCGAGCAGCGCTGCGCCTTCGGCTGTCAGCGTGCCAGCACATTCCCCGACCGGTACGATCTTCGGGAGAATGTCGGTGAGCTTCTGTCCGAACGCAGTGCCCGCGGTCAGCGAATCGAATTTCGCGCACATTGCCGCGTCGTATTGTTTTGTCTGCGGATCGATCGGGAAAATGCCGGAGGCATCGCCGATGCCGATGACCTTTTCGCCGGTCAGCAGAAAGTGGACATAGCCTGCAAGCGTCGTCATGAACCGGATCTGCGGGACATGCGCCTCATTTTTGAGAATTGCCTGATACAGATGCGCAATGCTCCAGCGCTGCGGGATATTGAACTGGAATTCCTCGGTCAGGCGGTCCGCCGCTTCCGCTGTCATGGTGTTGCGCCATGTACGGAACGGAACCAGCAGCGCACCGTTTTCGTCGAAGGCGAGATAGCCGTGCATCATTGCGGAAATGCCGATGCCTGCCGCAGTTTGCGGTACAACGCCGAATTCCGCTTCGGTATTGCGCAGCAGATCGGCAAAGCATGCCTGCAGACCTGTGCGCACTGCATCCAGAGAATAGGTCCAGATGCCGTCCAGCAGCTGATTTTCCCATGTATGTGCGCCGGATGCGATCGGGACACTGTCCTCGCCGATCAGCACCGCCTTGATGCGGGTCGAGCCGAGCTCAATGCCGATCCAAATACGTCCTGCGCGGATCGCTTCTGCTTTGTTCATATAATCACCCTGTCTTTCCGCCGGATACCGAATTGAGAAGGACCTTCTTCCGGTACGAAATGATCACGCTCTGCATGATCAGGAATACACAGATCATTGCGGCAATGGTGATCCCTGTCCACCAGGGCTGATCGAGACCGACCGACGAGACGATGTTCTGAATCAGCGTGAGAGAGAGGACACCGAACAGCGTTCCGATCAGATTGCCGACACCGCCCGTGAGCATCGTGCCGCCGATGATCGAGGATGCAATGGCGTTCATTTCCGCACCGCTCGCATGGCTCGCAGAGCCGGAGCCGACATGCAGGAAATACACATAGCCGCCGATACCTGCGAGAATGCCGCAGATCAGATAGGAGAGGAAGGTCGTGCGGCGGACGTTGATGCCGAGCATCAGCGCGCTCTGGCGATTGCCGCCGACTGCGTAGAAGCTGCGTCCGAGCTTGGTCCATTTCAGCATGCAGAACAGCAGCGCGACAATGACAAGCGCAACAACCACACCGATCTCAATATACGCATCGACATAATTGCCTGCCTTGTTGTAGGAGCCGAGGAACGGGACCGTGATACGGGTGTTTTTCAGTGCGACAAAGCCCTCGTGCTGCACATTGATGGTGTGGGTATTCACAATGGTCGTCATGCCGCGTGCAAAGAACATGCCTGCGAGCGAGACGATAAAGGGCTGGATCTCGAGATATGCGATCAGGTATCCCTGCACCAGACCGAATGCCAGACCGATGCAGAGCGAGAGCAGCAGCGATGTGACCACATTTCCGCCCTTCTGATCCAGATAGACCGCCGAGCTCATGCAGACCAGCGCGGTCACGCCGCCGACGGAGATATCAATGCCGCCGGTGATCATCACGAGGCTCATGCCGCAGGAAATGATGATCAGCGATGCATTTGCGTTCATCATGTTGAACAGGGTCTGCGGCTTCAGGAAGCCCTCCTGCAGCACCACGATCGCAAACAGATACATCACAAGAAACACGACCACTGTAATCGACGTCAGCAGATTCGTGTCCGTCATATTGCTGAGCCATCCGCGCTTGGGACCGCGGACAGCAGGCGCTTTTGCCATGAGAATCCCTCCGTTTCGATACAAATTCCGATCATTGTCAGGTCTGCGCAGCGTGAGAAGGCTTGCGCAGCTTTGCAAACAGTGCAGACAGCTTCTCGCGCACGGCAGGCGCACTCATCACGACCAGCAGGATGACAACAACCGCCTTGTATGCCGGAAGCGCATCAGACTGCACGTTGAATTTGTAAAGCGTTGTCGACAGGAACTGAATGACATAGGCACCGAGGATGGATGCGCCCATATTGAACTTGCCGCCGCTCAGGGCATTTCCGCCGAGCGCGACCGCGAGAATGGCGTCCATTTCGATATCCTTGGCGATGACCGAATAGTTGATCGTCGAAAGGCGGCTGACCTTGATAAAGCCGGCAACTGCGACACAGAGACCGAGGATCACATAGGTCATGAATTTGATCCATTCCGGATGGAGACCGTTCAGACGGGCGGTCTTCTCGTTGATGCCGACAGACTGGATGTAAAGACCGAGATTCGTGCGCTTCAGCACCAATGTGATGACCGCAAAGCAGATTACCGCAATGAAGCACGGCGTCGGAACCGGAATGCCGGGGAAGTAGTTGCCGTAATAGCCGAACGACGGATCATTGACGATCGGCAGCTCGTTGTTGTGGAAGGAGGCAGCGATATATCTGCCCGCGGTAAACAGGATCAGCGTCGCGACCATCGGCTGGATGCGGAAGAACGCGACCAATGTGCCGTTGAAGGCGCCGAATATCATCGCGACCGCGCAGCTGACCAGAAATGCAACAATGATCGGCGCCTGAAGGGTCTGCGCGTGGGAATCCGAGCCGCAGAGCACACGCAGCACAACGCTGCCGCTGATTGCGATCGCCGCGCCGACGGAAATATCCTGACCGCCGGATGCCGCCGTGACCAGCGTCATGCCGATCGCGAGGATCGCCAGCTCGGAGCCGCAGTCGATGATGGTGATCAGATAGCCGGTCAGAACCGGGTCGCCGTTGCTGTTTGTGCCCAGACTGATCTTGAAAAAGGACGGGTCCGCGATCAGATTGAACAGGGCGAGCAGAAGCAGTGCAGCAATCGGAATCAGCATCTGATGCCGGAGCAAACCTGCAAGGAGCCCTTTTTTGTTATTCAGCCTGCTCATCGTTTCCGCCTCCTGCTATCGTACTCATAATGGTGTTCTGCGTCAGCTGTTCACCGGTCAGCTCCCCGACCTGCTTTCTGTCGCGCATGACGATCAGGCGCGAGCAGGTGCGGAGCATTTCGTCGGTCTCCGAGGAGATGAACGTCACGCTCATGCCCTCGGAAGCCAGCTTCAGCACGAGCTTCTGAATCTCGACCTTGGTGCCGACGTCGATGCCGCGTGTCGGCTCGTCGAGGATCAGATATTTCGGATGTGTCAGCAGCCATCTGCCGAGAATGACCTTCTGCTGATTGCCGCCGGAGAGCGATTTGATCGGCGTATTGACCGATGCGGTCTTGATATCCAGCAGCCTGATGTATTCCTCGGCAAATTCCGTCGCCTTTGCCTTGGAAAACGGCTTGAAGAAGCCGGTGATGACCTGCAGTGCAAGAATGATATTGTCGCGGACGGACAGATCGCCGACAATGCCGTCGCGTTTTCTGTCCTCGGGCAGATACGCGATGCCGTTCCGCATGGCGTCAATGGGCTTTGTGATATTGACGGGCTTGCCGTTCATTTTGACAGTGCCGGATGTGACCTTATCCGCACCGAAGATCGCGCGGACCGATTCACTTCTGCCCGAGCCGAGCAGACCGGTGAAGCCGTTGACCTCGCCGCGGCGGATGTAGAAATCGAACGGCTGGATGCCCTCGGAGCTGCAAAGCCCCTCTGCTTCATAGACCGGTGTGCTGTCCTTCTGATCGCAGACGGGAATGTCGTTCTTGATCTCCGCCATATCGTCGAGCTCTTTGCCGAGCATTTTGGAGACCAGCATCACGCGCGGCATGTCCTCGATCTGATATTCGCCGACCAGCTTGCCGTCCCGCAGAACGGTGATCTTGTCGCAGACCTCATAGACCTGATCGAGGAAATGCGTGACAAAAATGATGCCGACACCGCGTTTTTTCAGATCGCGCATCATTTTGAAGAGCTTCGCGACCTCGGATTCATCGAGCGAAGAGGTCGGCTCATCGAGGATCAGCACACGGCAATCCATATCGACGGCACGGGCGATCGCGATCATCTGCTGCACGGCGATGGAGCAGCTTGCCAGCTGCTTGGTCGGCTTGACATCGATGCCGAGCGAGCTGAGCAGCTTTGCAGCGCCCTCATTCATTTTCCGCCAGCTGACCGTCTGCCCCTCTCCGCGTCCGAGATAGATATTCTCCGCAACGGAAAGGTTGGGGCAAAGTGAGATTTCCTGATACACCGTGCTGATGCCGACACGCTGCGCATCCTGCGGCGAGTGGATTTTTACCGCGCCCTGCTGTCCTTTCAGATAGATCTCGCCGTCATCCTTCGGATACACACCGGTCAGAACCTTGATCAATGTCGATTTTCCTGCGCCGTTTTCGCCCATCAGCGCATGGATCTCACCCTCGCAGAGCCGGAAGCTGACATTCTGCAGTGCCTTGACGCCCGGAAATGATTTATAGATGCCGGTCATCTCCAGCACAGAGCCTTCGCGCATAGGAATCCCTCCTTTGCCTATAATTCAGGCGCGGGTGACACACAGAGAATCCAGAGTCACTCGCGCCTTTCTTTTTTATCCCCCTAGGTGCAGTTGCTTTGCGTTGTTTTCAGTTCTTGCGGCTCTCAGTTGCCGATGCCGTACTGCTCAACATCCGCATCGGTGATCGTCGTGGCGTCAAAGCCCTTCTCATCCATGATGATGACCTTCTCGGAGAGGCTCTCGCCCTTCTGGAGCTTGTTGATGATGTCGACAATGTAGGAGGACTGGAACGGGTTGCACTGACCGTCATAGTTCCAGTTGCCCGCCTTGAGCTCCTTCAGCGCCCACTTGTTGCAGTCAAAGCCCATGATGATGACGTCCTTGCCGACGCCGTGCGAGATGTTCGCCTTATCCAGTGCAGCGACAGCGCCCTTTGCCATATCGTCGTTCTCGGCATAGATGACGTTGAACTTCTTGCCGGAATCGATCACGCTCTGAACGATCTGCTGTGCCTTTTCAGCGCTCCACTCAGCGGTCTGCTCTGCGATGATGTTCCAGCCGAGCTCCTTCGCGGTGTTGACCAGTGCGCCGGAGCGTCCCTGCTGTGCTGCGGAGCCCATCACGCCCTGCAGATGGATGATGTTGTACTCGGAAAGGCTCTGACCCTTCAGCCAGTCGACAGCGGTCTGACCTTCCTTTTCCATATCGGAGATGATGGATGCTTCATAGAGGCTGGAGTCTGCGTCGACCTTTCTGTCGAACAGGATGACCTTCACGCCCGCCTTCTTTGCATCCTGGAGCACGGTGTCCCAGCCTGCCGTTTCGGCAGCGGAGAGGAGCAGGTAATCCACCTCGTCCTGAATGTACTTCTGCGCATACTGAATCTGCTCGTCGTTCTTCATGCTGTAGGAGAACTGCGCGTCGTAGCCCTTCTCAGCCGTGAAGGTGTTCTTCAGGTCATTGACGTTTGCCGTGCGGTAGCCGGATTCGTTCGGGTCGTTGTTGATGATGCCGACCTTGATGTTCTTGCTGCCGCCGCCGCATGCTGTCATAGCAGTGCCGCAAAGAACTGCTGCGAGGATCGCCGTGATAACTCTTCTCGATTTCATGAGATTCACTCCTTCTGCATATTACAAATCTTGATTTCTGAGCGACGGTTTCCCGTCAACTTGTATTTACATTATAGCTTTCTTTGCCGTACATTGATACCGAAGATGTTATGATAAGTGTTTAATATTTTATGGTTTTGCAAAACAGGTTACAGTCAACTTTGGTGAAAGCTGCTCTGGAATGCGCGCGGCGTCTGTCCGGTCAGCCGCTTGAACACCTGACTGAAATACCGGTAATCGCGGAATCCGACCTCCTCCGCGACCTCGTAGATCAGCTTTGTGCTGCGGCAGAGCAGCTCCTTCGCATGGCGGATGCGCACTTTTGTCAGATAATCCGAGAAATTCTCGTTCATTTCGCGCTTGAACACTGCGCTCAGATAGGGCGGACTCAGCCCGACCTTTTCTGCGACGCTCTTCAGGGTCAGGTCCTCGTCCATATAATGACTGTCGATGTATGCCTTCGCCTTCTGCACCGCATCGGAGCAGCCGAATCTGACCGTCTCCATGCGCCAGCGCACACACTGCTCGATCATGTCACACAGAAAAGCGGATGTACTGTCAACTGTCTGCAGCCTTGCCGAAATCTCGTCGATGCTGCCGAATTCCGCCACAAACTGCTCATTCGGGATGCCGAGCTCCCTCGAAAAGCTGCGCGCTACAATGTAGATATCCATGATCACATAGAGGCGCAGCATCAGAGAATCCAGCTCATAGAACCGGATCTCCCGCAGAAAGCCCGTCACCGTTTCCCGGCAGCGTTCGATCCTGCCGCTCTGCAGAAGCTGCTCGAGCTTTTCCGTGTTCAGTCTGCTGACGTCACACGCCTGCTTGGTGACATTTGCTGTCATGGCTTATCACCACCCCGCACCGGAGCCGGAAACAGTAATCTTCCGCGGCGAGAGCTTGCGTACCGAATCCCGCACAACAAGCTCCGGCACAAAAATGGCGTCCTCGTGCCTGTCGCCGCCCTCTGTCATCATGCGGATCAGCAGTCTGGCGGCGGTTTCGCCGAGCACCTCATGCGGATGGTGCACCGTTGTCAGCGGCACGTCGCAGAAGGAGGAGTACTTGGAATCGTCGATGCCGACAACCGACAGCTCATCGGGCACGCTGATCTCGTTCTGACGGCAGAAGCGCAGCAGATTGACCGCCAGCTTGTCGTTGTAGCATACAACTGCCGTATTCTGATGGAGCATCTCCAGCAGCTTGTACTGTTCGTACAGGAAAATGGAGTTGCGTTCGGCAGCGGCATACCAGATGACAGACTTTTCCGCGATGCGGATGCCGTGTTCCAGACAGCTCTTCATATAGCCGCTGTAGCGCATGTGTCCCTGAATATCGTCGAGCGCGAAAATGCCGCAGATCTTCTGATGCCCGCACTCGAACAGATAGTCCGTCACGGTCTTCCCGGCAAGCTCATCGTCCATCGCGACAAGCGGGAAATCCGCCCACGGATATTTCGCGTTGAAAAAGACCAGCGGAATCCCCGCCTGACGAATCTCCTGATACAGATTCATGTTCGGGTTCGGCAGTGCGCTCTTGGAGGGCTCAACGATCAGCCCCTGCACGCCGTTTGCGATCATGGATTTGAGCGCCTGTGCCTCCTCGCAGACCTGATTGTGCGTGATGGAGAGCTGCATGGCGATCCCCGCCTCGTTGACAACGGACTCGATGCCCGTGACGATATGCGGGAAGATATAGTCGCTGAAATAGGTCGAGACCACGCCGATGCGCGTGTCACGCACCGATGCCGTCGGCACGCTGCCCCGCACGAAGGTGCCGCTCCCGCGCACGCGGAGAATGACATTCTCGCTTTCAAGGCATTTGAGCGCCTGCCGCACCGTCTGCCGGCTGACCCCGTGGATTTCGCACAGCTCCTTCTCGGAGAGGAAGCGGTCATTGGGCTTCAGTTTCTTCGAGGCAATATACTCCTTTGCCCACTTGACGATCGCAAGGTATTTATAATCCTCCATACAAACCTCCAATATCAGGCATTCTGTTCGGAACAGGATGAACATGTCCGGTTAAATTATACCACTGTTTCTGCAATTTGTAAATACATATCCGGGAAATCGCGAAAACATTTGTCTGAATGCTCAAAAAGTGCATGCCGTTTTTGTGCATATTCACGAATTGTACCGCTGATTTGTACGGGAAGTGCGCCCGCCGTGCCCGCCGCTGCGGCTGTCCGGCGGCTGTCCGCGTACCCGTGATGATGATGAGGCGGCGACGGTTTCTCAAATATATATATTACAGGCTGTAGAAAAAGGTGTCTCCGACGGATTATATTGGGGACTCTGTCCCCAAACCCCTGCTTAAGGGGCACTGCCCCTTAAGAATCCCATTATGACAGAAATAACGCATCAGCGTGGAATTCGTACAAAACGGGATTCCAAAGGGATAGTATCCCTTTGGCAGGGGTGC
>JAEELE010000106.1 GCA_016288755.1 Oscillospiraceae bacterium | reverse complement strand
TGGCGCCTGGTGGAAAAAAACTGATAACCGACCGTTCCCATTCTTTCAGTGCAGGATTCCAATTTCGCATTTCATCAACATTCTTTTTTTCTTCATACCACTCTGAAACAATGCTGTTCATATCACTTTCTCCCCCGTCAAATTCCGATTTATATTGATAATTAATTATATCACTACTTTGACGCATTGTCAATGGAAACGCCATAGTACTTCTGACTTTACATCAGAAATACTATGGCTTAATACTTCTATATGAGTATCGGCAGTACCGTTCCCCCGGCTTTGTTGTATCCAAATCAGCAGCAGAAACGAGGATAACGGAACAACTCCTCACTCCTCACTCCTCATTTCTCACTTCTCATTCTCCCCCGCGCCGGCGATTGTCCTCAACGCTTTTTGTAGAGCACCAGCTCCGGGTTTTCGCCGTTTGCTTCGTAGGTGCACACGAGAATGAACTCCATGTTCGCGAGCACGCCGAAGCAGCGCGCTCCGCCGAATTCGCTCTCGAGCTGATTGCCCAGATAGGTCGCTTCGTCGTCGAGAAACCGCACCGTGCTGCCGTTCGGGAGCCGGTAGGGCAGATTGACATAGCTGCCGACCAGCGCGTTCAGCCGCTCTACCTTCGGCATGCCCTCGATCTGCAGCGCATTGATCTCCGCAATCAGCTGCTGCTTGAACGCCTCGAATGCGCCGTCGCCGCCGAGCTCCGCATAGCGTTTCCAGTAGTCCAGCTTCGGCAGCATGTCCCGCAGATATGCCCGCACCTCGTCGGCGGGATGTGCGTCATCCGCCATATTCCGCACGCAGACCTCGATCAGCTCGTCCAGATCGCTGTACATGTATTCGCCGTCCGCGTAGCACCATTTGCAGTAGCGGTCATTCGGCGTGCCGTCCTTCTCGCGCGCGAACATCGGCTCCTCCAGCGGCATGCCGCAGCACTGACAGATCAGCTTGCGCGGCGCCCCCAGCAGCGCGTCGATCGAGACGCCGAACAGCGCCGAAAGCAGCTTCAGCGTCTCCGGACCCGGCACCGTTTCGCCGGTTTCCCAGCGCGAGACCGCCTGCCGCGTCACAAAGACCTTTCCGGCGAGCGCGTCCTGTGTGAGCCCCGCCCTTGTCCGCAGATCCAAGAGTATATCCTTTGTTTTCATGCTGATCCCTCCTTGCCTCCGATTATACCATGTTCTGCGCGTGCCGTCAAGCAACCGGCTGTTGCGGCGTCTACATGTGTTCCGCGGGCAGGATGCGGCAGACCGCGTCCGCAGGGATCTGCATCCCGCCGACAAAAAACAGCATCCGCGCCGCCGGGTCATAGTGCCGGAAGCGCCCTGTGAAGACGGCATAGCAGCCGCCCTCCTTGCGCGCATCGGGCTGGAAATACACCAGCGTCACGCACGGGCGCCCGGCGGCATGTGCCAGAAGCTGCTGAAACGCCGCATCGAGCGCCGCCAGCTCGTCCTCCGACATGTCCTCGCGCGCATCGGTCAGCCGCGCAGCCTCGCCGATGTCCTCATCATAGCCCGTGAGCGCGGCAAACGCCGAAAACTGCGCCGCGCGCGCCGCCTGCGGCATACGCTGCCGCGTCCGCGATACATAGTGCGGATGATCGAGAATATCCGAAAAATCGTCCGTCATGCCCTGTGCCCCCCAACCTGACCGTTCCGCTCGCGCGCGGTCGCGTCCTCCTCGTAGCTGATGCCGCGGAGAACGGCGTTTTTGCCGTAGCGCGCCTTGAGCGAGAGCAGCGCCTCCTGAAGCCGGCGCTCCTTTTTCTGCTTTGCCTGCTCCTGTTCGCGGCGGCGCTCGAGCGCCTCCACGTCGTCGAAGAGCCCGTACTGCACCGGCGCCTCGTCATGTGAAATTTCGCATTCGCGCACGACATGGCAGACCGTGACATTGATGCGCCGCACCGACAGCTCCGGGTCGGCGATCTGTGCGAACAGCGCGGCGGCGGCTTCGGTCAGCCTGCACGACGACGCGGTAAATCCGCCGAAATTCACCGACCCGTGCACCGGCTTCGGTACTTTCCTGCCGTAATGATTCACTGTCATCACGCCGCCGTAATCCAGCGGGATGCCGGTGTGATCATAGCCGATATCGAGCACGAGCTGATCGCATGTCAAGCCCTTGCGCACCAGATCGAGCGAGAGCTGATCGGTCATCTCGCGGACGATCAGCCGCGCTTTTTCCCATGAATACGGCTTCGGCAGCACCTGCCCCTGCGACAGGCTGCGGTTTTCCGGGCGATACGCCTTGACTGCCGCGATCGTGCAGGGCTCCCAGCCCCATGCGTGGTCGATCAGCAGCTCTGCCTTGACGCCGAAGATGCGGTAGAGCCGGTCCTCCCCGAACTCGGAGTATCTCGCGAGCTGCCCCATGCTGTAGATGCCCAGCGTCGCCAGCCGCCTTGCCGTGCCGCTGCCGATCATCCAGAAATCGGTGAGCGGCGTGTGCGCCCACAGCAGCCGCCGGTACGACATTTCGTCGAGCTCGGCAATGCGCACGCCGTCGCGGTCGGGCGGCATTTTCTTCGCGACAATGTCCATCGCGACCTTTGCCAGATACATGTTCGTGCCGATGCCGGCGGTCGCGGTGATGCCGGTCTCCTTCAGCACCGTGCGCACCATGCGCATGGCGAGCTCGTGCGCGGTGCAGCGGTAGGTCTGCAGATAGCCCGAGACGTCGATGAACACCTCGTCGATCGAGTAGACATGGATATCCTCGGGCGCGATGAACCGCAGATAGACCCTGTAGATCTGCGTGCTGACCTCCATATAGCGGCGCATGCGGGGCGGCGCGACGATGTAGTCCATCGCGAGTGAGGGGTCGCGGGCGAGCGCGTCGGCAAGGCAGGATTTCCCCGTAAATGCGTGATGCGGGGCGCGCGCCAGCCGCTGCTGATTGATCTGCCCGATGCGCTGCATCGCCTCAAAGAGCCGCGGGCGTCCGGGCACGCCGACCGCCTTGAGCGAGGGCGACACCGCAAGGCAGATCGTCTTGTCGGTGCGGGTCGGGTCGGCGACGACGAGATTGGTGTTGAGCGGGTCGAGCCCGAGGTCGACGCATTCCGCCGACGCATAGAACGATTTCAGGTCGATACAGACATACACCGCGATCACCGCCCTTTTTGAAGTGGGAAGTTGGAAGGTAGGAGGGAGAAGGTAGGAGGTAGGAGGTGCGGCGTGGAATGAGGCAGAACACGCGGAAGCAGCCGCGCCTGTGCGCGAACATCACCGCAAGCCCTGCTGCACCTTCCATGCAGCGACGGAACAGCTCCTCACTGCTCACCCGACTTCCTACCTGCTCCCTCCTACCTTGCAGCACAATACGCTGTCAGAAATTTTCTTTTCCCGTGATATCGCCGCCGAGAAACATTGCGTCCGGGGCATCGAGCATGGGGAGCGCCTCGCCGAACGCACGCAGAATTTCACTTTTGTAGATCACGAGCGATTCGGGCACGAGCAGCTGTGCGGCAGCCTCCGCGAGACTGCAGCCCTGATGCAGCAGATCGAGCAGCTCACTGTCGTCGATCGCCGCCTCCGCCGCGAAATAATTCGCGCGCAGCTCGGTGTGTGTCCGCATATTCAGCGGGTCCTGCTCTGTGATATAGCGCCCGTTGCGCAGCAGATCGGGATCGAGGACGATGTGCCCGAGCTCATGCCACGCGATCAGCCGCTGCAGATAGTCCGGCAGCTCCGAATTGACGCCGACCGCAAACTGGTCAAAAAAGCTCGTGCAGTAGCCCTTCAGCCCGCTGCGCGCCGTACCGAGCGGCACGATCTGATAGGGCACCTTCAGCCGGTCGAGGATCTCCCAGATATCGGCATGCCGCCACTGCCCCCGGACCGCCGCCGCCCGTTCTGCAATATCAATGATATCAGACATGGCTGCACCTCCGGATCAGTATCCGAATTTGTCCACATCTACGCCGTTTTCGGCAGCCTGCTCCCGGCATTTCAGATATGCCTCGTAGAGCGACTGAAAAAACGCATCCTTGGCGTCCTGCGGCAGTGCGCCGCCCGCGAAGAGCGCCGCGCTGCGCTCCCGGAGAAATTCGATCTCGCGGCGCGCCTGTGCCTCAATGTCGCTCTGCGGCTGCGGCGCAGCAGATGCACGGCGTTCGTCATCCGCGGGGGCGTCATCCGCCGGCGCATCCGCGCGGAAGACCGACAGCACGTCGTCAAAGCGGTCCTCGAGCAGATATTCGACCGGCACCTCGAGAATGTCCGCGAACTCCTGCACCTTGCGGCGGTGCGGGCGGCGGCTGCCCTTTTCGTATTCGATGATCATGCGGGGCGTCACGCCGAGCAGCTCGCCGAATTCCGCCTGCGTCATGCCGCGTGCCCTGCGGGCTTCCTTCAGCTTTTCAGAAAAGCGCTTCATAATTTCCTCCGTTTCTGCATCTGATATGAAATTTCACTTTGATATTTCACATTTCTGCTGTCATTATAACACAGATCAGCCGGTTTGTCAAGTGCATATCTAAAACTTTCACATGCAAATTTTCACAATCTGCAATTTCATATTCTGCATCCGCGCAGAAAAAGCCCCCGCAGCTCTGACACTGCGGGGGCGCGTTGTCTGTGGAAAAATCTCAGTCCTCGGGCTGCTCAGCCGGCGTCTTGGTCTGCGTCTGGCTTTTGGCGTTGGCATTGCTGCCGATCGCATCGTCGAGATTCAGCAGCAGCGAGGAGTCACTGCCGTTGACCTTCGGCAGCTGACCGTCCCACTTCTCGAGCATCTTGTTCTCGAGCACCAGCCCGGTCAGGGAGTTGTTCAGCAGCTCGTTGGCATCTGCCTGCGCCTGTGCCTGCGCGAGAATTGCCTCTGCCTCAGCCTTTGCGGCGATGACCTTCTTCTCAGCCTCGGTCTGTGCGATGACCTTCGCCTGCTCCTGCTCGGTCTTGGTCTTGAGCAGGTTCTGCTCGGCGACCTGCTTCTGCTCGATCGCGGCATTGAACTCGGCAGAGAAATCGAAGTTGACGATGTTGAACTTTTCGATCTGCACGCCGTATTCCTCGACCTTCGAGCTCAGCAGGTCCTTGATCTGCTCGCCGACGGAGCTGCGCTCGGTGATGAGCTCCTCGGCGGTGTAGCGCGCGGTGACCGACTTGACGCTCTCCTGCACGGCGGGCGTCAGCACAACTGCCTGATAATCGCTGCCGATCTTGCGGTAGATCTCTGCGGATTTCGCCGACTGGATGCGGTAGTTGACGGCGATCGTGCTGCTGACGGTCTGGAGGTCGCGCGAGACTGCCGGTGCGTCGATCTCATAGACCTTGATCTGGTTGCTGACATTGACAACATCCTGCACGAACGGCGCCTTCAGGTGAAAGCCCTCGGCGAGCGTGCTCTCGCTGACCTTGCCGAGCGTGACGACCACGCCGGTGTGACCTGCGGGCACGATCGCGGTGCCGGAAATTGCGACGATCAGAATGATGATCGCGACGATGACGCTTGTGATGATTTTTCCCATTGCGCCCTTGCGCTTGACGGTGTAGGTTTCAGTGACTGCCATGACGGACTCCTTTCTCATCGCCGCACGGGAGGTCCGTGCGGGGTTCGGGCTCTGCACCCGATGTTCCTATCATACCAGATTCCGCACCGGTTTGCAACACCGGGGAAGTCCGGATTTGAAACGGATTTTGAATTTTCATCGGGTTTCCTGCCGGAATCTTCTGTTTCCTCTGTTTTTTGCGGCGGTTCGTCTGACGGGCATTTCCGCGGATATCCGCCCTGAAAAGCGCATAAAATTGCGATTTTCCGCAGATTTTGCCCCACAAAACGGCTTATGTTCATTTTTGAAACGATATTGCAGTGCATATTATTTCCCCAAGCCGCATATCATGCAGTATCAAATGAAACGGAGGCGCCGCCATGCTGTCCCGCTGCCGCAAGCTGTCCGCCGCAGTGCTGATCGCGATATTCTTCGTATTTTCTGCAATTCCGATATCTGCCGAAGCCGAGCCTGTCGCGGTCTCGGCAAAGGCGTGCGTGCTGATGGACGCGCAGTCCGGCGCGGTGCTCTACGCGCGGAATGCCGACGAAAAGCGTCCGATGGCAAGCACAACCAAGATCATGACCACGCTGCTGACGCTCGAGAGCGGCGACCTCGACAGCGAATTCGTCGTCGACAGTGACGCGATCCGCGTCGAGGGCTCGTCGATGGGGCTGCGCGCGGGCGATGCGGTCACGAAGCGCGTGCTCTGCGCGGGCATGCTGCTGCCCTCCGGCAACGACGCTGCCAATGCCGCAGCGGTCGCGGTCGCCGGGAGCATTCCGGCATTTCTCACGCTCATGAACAAGCGCGCCGCCGAGATCGGCATGACGCGCACCTGCTTTGCCACTCCCTCCGGGCTCGACGCGGAGGGGCACGGCGCCTCTGCGCGCGATATGGCGCTGCTCGCGAGAGAGGCGCTGAAAAATGACGATTTCGCGGCAATCTGCCGGCAGAAGTCAATGCGGGTGATGTTCGGCAACCCGCCCTATGCGCGCACGTTATATAATACAAACAAGCTGCTCGGGCGCGACGAAACCGTGATCGGCATGAAAACCGGCTTTACCGACGCCGCCGGACGCTGCCTTGTCAGCGCATGTGAGCGCAGCGGCAGGCGGCTCATCTGCGTCACGCTGTTCGACCGCAACGACTGGAACGACCATCTCGCGCTCTATGATTACGGCTTTTCGGGCGCGTCCGATTTCACGGTCCCGATGCCCGATGCACTCGAAATCCCGGTCGAGGGCGCCGAAAAAACGGCTGTCAGACTGGTCCCGGAGCACGGTCTGACGCTGACACAGTGGTTCGGTGTCCAGCCAGTATATACCCAGACGGTGCGGATACCCCCGTTTCTGACCGCACCGGTCCCCGAAAACGAGCCGGTCGGCGAGCTGGTCTGCACCGGGGCGGACGGCACGGAAATCACGCGGATACGATTGTTTTCTGCGGAGGAAATACCGTGCGAGGAGGCGCCGCCGCCGGAATCCTTCTGGGATCGGCTGCGAAAAAAGGGAGGTCCGGGCGGGAAATGATTTTACACATAGTATATTCTTCGTCGATTTATACAACATTTCTGTGAGAGTTCTGTGTATATCGCTGATTTTTATAAAAATGCAGAAAATCACTTGACGGAATCGGGTTATCTTGCTATAATATAAACATGGCGAGCATCAGAGCAAAAGTTGCAGAATCGGCATCCACAATGCAGTATACGTCGTTGCACTGCCTAAGCATCTTTTCATGGTAAAAGTCATGCCCTCTCGCATACCCGAACACAAAACCGGCTTTCTCTTCGGAGGAAGCCGGTTTTGTGCTGTATTCAGGATTCGAGCTGCTTGCCGAGAAACTGCGAAGCGGCGCTGAGGAGCGAGCTCTGCAGATCGGTCGGAGCGGTGGGCTTTGCGGGGTCGGGACCGTCGAGAAAGGCGACCGCGCCGGTGACGTCGCCCGCCGTGATGATCGGCAGACAGGCGAAGGCGGTGCGGCTGAGTCCCTCCACGGGCTTGAGCCGCGGCGACTGGGCGTCCTTGGCGCGGTAGGCGCGGCGGGCTTCCATCAGCTCCTCCAGGTCCTGCGAGACGCGCCGCTCGTGAAATTCACGCTTCTGCGTGCCGGAAACCGCAACGACATGGTCACGGTCAAACACCAGAACGGGGCAGCCCGCCAGCCGCTGCATGATATCCGCGACCTGCGCCGCGTTTTCACTCATCTCACCCAGCGCGGAGTATTTGCGGAATACGACCTCGCCGTCGGCGCTCGTGTAGATTTCGAGGGGGTCGCCGTCACTGATAACATTGACACTGAGAATTTTGCCGGTACTTGTCGTAACAACGGCAAACTGTGACGATTCTTCTGTAATCCCAGTGTCATCGAGAAAATTTGCGGCTGTCTCCTCGTAATCGCGCTCCGGCATCGTGCCTGTTTTCAGCAGCATATCAATGTCAGGCCGCAGCTTGATGTCAATGTGATCTTCATAGACCGTGATGCGCTCGATGATGAAATCGACATCGGCTTTCGTCAGGCTGTCCTTGCTGAGAATCGTATCGAATACTTCCATGACCGTTTTCGCGGTGCGGTTGACATTGACGATCATGTTGTGCTTGTCGGCGGCAAGCTGCATCTGATTGCGCAGGCCCTCGATCCGGAGTGTCAGCTCGTCGATCTGCTCCGTGTAGATTTCTTCGAGCATATCCTCACGTTCCGGGTGCTTTGCAATGTCGCGGACATGCTGTCGTGCGAGCATCTTGATCTCGGCGCGGGTATCCTCGATCTGCTGATTCAGCACCTCGACAACCGACTTGCTTGATGAGGTTTCATGTTGTTCGCGGTCAATGGATTCCTGCAGCTTTTCAAGCATCGTTTCGGAATTGTCCCTGACCTTTTGGATAAACGCTTTGAGCAGACCGTCGAGCATATCGCAGCGGGTGTGATGCGAGCTGCACCCCTTGCTGCCGCGCTTGTGATAGGTGCCGCAGCGGTATGCCGGTGCAAGGTCTGCACGGCTCATGGAGAACATCGGACTGCCGCAGTCGCCGCAGAACAGATAGCCCGAATACACATTGTCGTACTTCTTCACGCCGCGGTAATTGGAGCGCGTGCGCTGCGCAATCTGCTCCTGTACGCCCGCGAACAGCTTGTAATCGACGATCGGCGTGTGATTGTCCTCGAATACAAGGTGATCGGTCTCCTGCAGCTTCATGTCGCTGCCGTTAATCTTCTTGCGGCGGTATTTGCCCTGCCGCAGCGTGCCGATATAGAAGTCATTGCGCAGAATCTC
>JAEELE010000105.1 GCA_016288755.1 Oscillospiraceae bacterium | reverse complement strand
TCCATAATGATACTTAAGAACGATACTCTCACTGCCTCAATGGAAACAATAGAACAGTAAATAAACTTCACATTATTCCAATCGGCTTTCAGAATATAATTCTCGCTGAATTTGCAATTATGAAAGACACTATAGTTAAAATTGGTATCCGTAAGTCTGGTAGTGTGGAATGTGCAGGAATCAAATTGATTGTCCATAAACCATGTTGAACCGAGATAATAGGACGAAAAATCCATACCGTTGATGGTTTCGCCTGTAATATCAAGCTCAAACATATCTTCTGCTTTTTCGATTCTTGAATACTTCTCAAGCAGTTTTATCAATTCTGCTCTGTCCATAGCGAACCTTCTAACTATTTTTTATTTCACAACGACTCACAACGACAAATTCCGATTTATCTTAGCAGCACAATTCCTAAAAGGGGCTTCTGAAAAGAAATGAAGGTGACGGAACAACTCCTCACTTCTAACTTCTCATTCCTCACTTTTCATTTCTCCCCGGTCCCGATCTCCCGGAGCTGGCGGTTGATCGCTTTTGTGCGCGTGCCGATCAGCGTGTCGAGACCCTTTCCGGCGTCGTCGAGCTTTTTCTTTGTCGCGGTGAGTACCTCCTCAAAGGTCTCAAACTCGGCGCGGACGCCCTCGAGCACCTGCCGCACCTGCGCGGACTGCTCCTGAATGGCGAGTGTCCGCAGCCCCATCGAGAGGGCGCTGAGCAGCGCCGCAGCCGTCGAGGGTCCGGCGAGCATCACATTGTATTTCTGCTGCATCTGCTCCATCGCGCCGGAGCGCACCGCCTCGGCATAGAGCCCCTCAAACGGCAGAAACATGATCGCAAAGGGCGTCGTCTCCGGCTCGCGGACATATTTCTCGTGCACGTCCTTCGCGAAGGAGAGCAGCCTTGTGCACAGCGCCTCGGACGCCTTCTTCACCGCCTGCTTCTCGCCGGATTCCTGCGCGTCGAGCAGCTGCTGATAGGCGTCTGCGGGGAATTTCGAGTCGATCGGCAGCCAGATGCGCCGACCGCCCTCCGTCGGGATTTTCAGCGCAAATTCCACGCGCCTGTTCGAGCCGGGCACGGTCTCGACATTTTCCGCATACTGCCCGGGTGCGAGAATCTCCGCGAGAATGCTGCCGAGCCGTATTTCGCCGAAATTGCCGCGCGTTTTGACGTTTGCCAGCACGCGCTTGAGCCCGCCGACATCCTGTGCGAGCGTTTTCATCTCGCCGAGCCCGCGGTAGACCTGCTCTAAGCTGTCGGTCACGCGCTTGAAGCTCTCGTTCATGCGCTGCTCGAGCTGGGTCTGCAGCGTCTCGTCAACGGTTTTCTGCATCTCGCGCAGACGCCTGTCGTTGTGGGCGCGCAGCAGCTCGAGCTGTGCCTCGACGGTCTCGCGCAGTGCGGAGATCGCCCGCGCGTTTGCCGCCTCCAGCCCGCGGATGCGCTCCTCAAACTGTCTGAGCTGCACCGCGGTGGTCTCGCGCGTCTGCGTCTGCCCCTGCGAGAGATTGTCGCTGACCATCTGCATCGAGAGCCGGATGGTCTCGTTTGTGTGTGCCGACTGCTCTGCCCGGAGCTGCTGTTCCTCCTCGCGCATGGCTTTGATCGCCTCGGAGAGCTTTTCTGCCGAGTCGCCGCTTCCGCGCACAAGGAGCCGGAACTGCACGCCCTGCACGATCAGCACAAGGATCAGCAGGATCAGGATCGCGGTCTGCATGGGTCAGCCCTCCGTGCGGTGCGCATCGAGGAAGGCTGCCAGATAGGCTCTGCGGAATGCCATCCGCGCATCTGCCCATGCGTTGTAATCGCGCCAGCGCGCGTCCTCCTCCGCGGCGGAGTCGTCGACCTCCTGCGTGCTGAAGCTGAACACGGCAGTGCGGTCGGGCAGCAGCGTGAATTCGATCTCTCTGCGCTGACGTCCGGTGTAGCCCTCGATCCAGCCCATTGCGGTGAAGCAGCGCCCGCCCTCCTTCGGCAGCACGACGCGCTGCATCTCGGCGTGATCAGCAGTCGTTTCGCGCACGCCGCCGAGGTGGTAGACACAGCCGTCCGAATCGGTCAGCGTATAGGCTTTTCCGTTGGGGCGCGGGTCGTCAAAGAGCCCGTCATCGGCAGTGATGACCGCGTCGGTGATCGTGACCAGCTCAAATTCGCCGATCTCCTTGCGGACCCACTTGGGCTCTGCGGTGCCCTCGGGCGGGTATTCGCAGAATTCGCGCACCGGCAGGCAGAGCGCCTCGAGCGCGGCGAGGAGCTGCGATTTCAGCGCGGGGATATCGGCATTTTTGCGGAAGGTCGTCAGCCAGAGCCCCTCGCCGGGGGTTCCGGTCGATTTCCAGATATCGAAATCGGCGCACATCGCCTCGCGCGCGGCATAGCTGTCGATGAGGTCACAGTCAAGGCGCTGCATCAGCCCGTAGAAGAGGTCGTAATGCAGCACCACAAAGAGCAGATTGACAATCGCAGCGGACTCGTCCTCTGTCAGCGCACCGGCTTTTTCTGCCGCAATGATCTTTTCTGCGGCGCGGTGCAGCTCGGCGTTCACTGCGGCGAGGTCAGAGCGGCTCAGCGCACGGCGCAGGGTTCTGAAGCTGACATATTGCTCCAGCGCCTTGAGCTGCCCGGAAAATTCATCCTGCATATTGTTTGATTCCTTTCGGTTATTCGGGCATATTCTGCCCGGAAGTGCAGCGGCGGCAAAGAGATCGGACGGCGGTGCCTGCGGCGAAGCCCCGTCTGAAAATACCCGCGAAGCGGATGCCGCTGTTCTGTATTCTTTCCTTAATGTTTTTTTCAGCCGCACCTGTCGTCAGACGAGATGCGGCTGTTTTGACGGTATTTAATCCTGACTCGGCGGTGTTTTGAGATATTTCGAGGGGTTCTTCTTCTTTTTCTCCTCATACATGCGGTTATCCGCGACGGTGATGAGCTGGAAGATCGTGCTGCCGCGCTTCGGCACGGTGATGCACGCACCGAGGCTCACGCCCAGCTTGTAGGGGCGTCCCGAGTTGCGGTTGCAGATATCGAGGCTCGTCTGGATGCGCGAGCGGAGCAGCTCGGCCTCCTTTTCGCCGTAATCCGCCGCGAAGATGAAGAACTCGTCTCCGCCGAAGCGGCAGGCGATCTCTCCGCGCAGGCAGCATTCCTGCAGGATCGCCGCGATGCTGCGGATGGCGTGGTCGCCCTCCTTGTGCCCGAAGTTGTCATTGATGGATTTCAGCCCGTCCATGTCGGCAAACATGATCATGACCGAGCGCTCCTCCTCAATGCAGCGCTCAAAGATGGAATTGGCGCTGCGCTTGAATCCGTTGCGGTTGTAGATGCCGGTCAGCGAGTCGATCGCATAGAGCTTGTCGAGCTCCTGCACGATCTCGTCGAGACAGAGCAGCTTACGGAAGTTTTCGAGCGTATTGCTGATATTGATGCTCCACGAATGGAACATCGTGCTCGTCATCGGAAATTCGGAATTGACGATCGCGAAATAGCCGAGGCAGCGCTCGCGGAAATGCAGCGGCACGAAGAAGAAATTGCGCGTGTTCTCCGAATCCGTGCGCAGCCGCGGGAGGATTTCGCTCGAGGTGAAGCTCTCGCCGCCGATGAACTGTCCGTCGAAATAGGCGAGCGGCATCAGCATGCGCTTGGAATAGCCGTGCACCGTGTAGGAATCGACCGGGAGCTCGCCGGTATAGCCGGTCTCGTGCTGGATCTGGCGCATATGCCAGTTGTCGTTCAGGCAGAGGTAGAATTCCTCGCATTTGGTCTGCAGTATGAACGCCTTGAGCGCATCGATATACTCAGAGAAGGTGTCGCACTCGATCAGCGAGCAGGACATCTGGTTGATGCGCGAAATATCGCGCTTGGTGTGCTCAAGCATCTGATAATTGTGCTTTTTGAAGACGGCGACGTCCTCGGGCTGTGCGGTGTGGCAGCCGCAGCTCTCCGAGAAGATCGGCATGGCGGTGAGCTCCTGCACCCTCGCCAGCTCCTCACCGGCGGAATGCCGGCAGATCAGCTCACATGCCAGCGCGCCGGACTGCATCAGCGGGCGCTCGACGGATGTCAGGGCGGGGGAGAAGTGCCGCGCATTATAGATGTTGTCGAAGCCGGAGACAATCACGTCCTCGGGGACGCGGATGCCGTTTTCCTCAAGTGCCAGCACAACGGAGATCGCCATGGCATCGTTTGCGCAGATGATCGCCTCGGGGAATTCCAGCCCGGACTGCAGAAAGCTCTCAACGGCGCGTCTGCCGTCCTTTGCGCGGAAGGTGCCCTCGTAGATGCGCTCGGGCTCGACGGTGATGCCGTGCTCCGCGGCGACCCGCATGAAGGTGTTGAGGCGCTCCATGCTCTCGGTGTTCTCCGCCGGACCGGAGACGTAATTGATGCGGCGGACGCCGTGCTCCTCGATGAAATGCAGCGTGATCTGCTCCATCGCTGGCGCATTGTGGATGCCGACATAATAGCAGTCACCGAGCTCGCGGTCAATGCTGACAGCGGGAATGCCCGCCGCACGGATGCGCTGATAGAGCGCCTCGGCGAGATCGGGCGAGAAGGTGTTGGACAGCAGAATGACACCGTCGAACAGCGAAAAGTTCGGCAGTTCAAAGATATTATACTCACCCTGATCGTATTTCGGGTTTGCGAGAATGCCGCCAAAGGCAACAAAATGCGCAATATTGACGCGATGCTGCGCAGCATAGCGGTGGATACCCGACAGAATCGACTGCTGGTATTCCTCGTCAATGCCGGATGCGATCACGGCAACCGTAAAATTGGGATTCGGCATGGTCTCACCTCGGATTTCCGTCCGGGAGCCGGGCGGAATTAGTATTTTCGCAAATATTTGGAGGTCGTGCGCTTTTTCTTTTCCTCATACATCTGCGCATCTGCCGCCGCGACCATCTGGAAGACCGACGTGTGCGGCAGCGGGACCTCGATATGATAGCCGATGCTCGCAGAGACCAGAAACGGCTGCTGCACCCGCTCATTGTATTCATGGAGCGCCTGCAGGATCGCCGCAGAGAGCGCATCGCCCTCTGCTTCGGTCGCCCCGGCGCTGAAAATCAGAAATTCGTCGCCGCCGAAGCGTGCGAAGATCTCGCCGTGCGTGCAGACATCCCTGAGCACCTGACCGATCGCCCGCAGTGCGGAATCGCCGCCGGAATGCCCGAAGTGGTCGTTGATATATTTGAGTCCGTCGAGATCGGCAAACATCACCATGACCGGGCGCTTCTGCTCGATCGCGAGCTGATAGGGCACACGGGTCTCGCGGGCAAAGCCGTTGCGGTTGAAGATGCCGGTCAGCGCATCGAGGATATAGAGCTCCTCCAGCCGTTCGACGACGGCATTGGTGCAGCGCACCTTGCGCACATGCTCCAGCGCGTTGCTCAGCGTCATCATGAAGGAGAAGAGCGAGGTCGACTGCAGCGCGGCGGTGCCGTTGCGGAGCACGCAGTAGCCGAAGCTCCGGCTGCGGAAGTGCAGCGGGAAGAAATAGAACGAATCGCCCTGTGCGTCAGGGGCGCTCAGTGCCGGCAGCAGCTCTGCCGACGGAAAATCGCAGGACGGGCGGCGCTCGCCGTTCTCGCGGCAGAGCAGCAGGTGAATCGTCTCGGGGAAGCCCTCCGTGCGGAATTCCTCATGCGGGGCGGCTTCTTCGATCGTGACCAGCGTATCCGGGTCGCCTGCCCAGTCGGAATTGAGGCAGAAGTAGAAGCCGTCGCAGCTGATCTCCGGGAGTGCCTGCTCCAGCACATCCATCATCTGCTCGGGAGTCTCGCACTCGGCGAAGGAGCAGCTCAGGCGGCTGCAGAGGTGGGTGTCGGCGGTGATCTGCTCCAGCTGGCGGAAGCGCTCACGCTTGAACTGTGTAAGCGGGTCGGCGGAGGTGCCGGTGCATCCGCAGCTTGCCGCAAAGAACGGCGAGGTCTGCATCATGACGGAAACGCCGTCGGAAGCCCCTTCCGAGCAGAGGATCTCCATTGCGCGCTCGCCGGCTGCAAAGAGCGGACGCTCGACCGAGGTCAGCTCCGGGTCGAAGTTGCGTCCCTCTGCGCTGTGGTCAAAGCCGGTGACGCGGATATCCTCCGGGATGCGGACGCCGTTTTCAGTGAGGGTATTCATGGCAGTGATCGCCATGATATCGTTTGCACAGATGAGCGCATCGGGAAGCGGCTGATTCTGCTCCCGTGAAGCCTTGAGCAGCGCATGTGCGACCTCGGCGCCGTCCTCTCTGTGAAAGTGCCCCATCCAGATCATTTCGGGCGGGAGCGAAAGACCGCGCTCTGCGAGCACGTCCTGTACGGCGCGGAGCCGTTCGGCGCTTTCGGGGTTGGCTGCCGGACCGCTGAGATAGAAGATGCGTCTGCAGCCGTGTACGTCGGTGATGTGCTCCGCGATCTGCCGCATCGCACCGTAATTGTCGATGCAGACGGAGGATGCGCCGAGCTGTTTGTCGTCGAGCACGACGACCGGGATTCCCGCTTCGCGGGCAGCGTTCATCAGGTTCTGCCGCACCTCGGGAGAGGGAACGGTATTGCTCAGAAAGAGCAGACCGTCAAAGAGCTCAAAGCGGATGAGCCGATAAATATTATACTCACCGATATCGTGTGCAGGGCTGTTTGCCACCGCAGCCATATCGGAAAAATGGCACAGACGGATCCCGTGCTCGGCGGCATAGTGCTTGGCACCGCTGAGCACACTGCTCTGATATTCCTGGTTGATGTCGGATACCACAACCGCAATGCTGCGGAGCTTGCCGGGCATATCGGTTCCTCCTTATGCACGGATTGCGCCAAAACGCGCCAAACGGGCACAGCGCAGACGGCATACCGCAGGACGGCATACCTATACTTTTCTATTTTACCACAGCGTGTATGTTTTGTCAAGTTATTTTGCGCAGGTGACCGCGGTTTTCGTCATTCTTACAGAATCGGGGTTGACAGATTGTGCAATATGCCAAAATGCGGCAGAGGCACGCCGCGGGGTGCGGAGAAACCGGTGCGCGGAAAGCGAGGACAAAATGACAGTGAATCGCGACAATTCCGCATTGTAAAACGGCGGGTGCTGTGCTATAATACAGTTGCAGACAGACGGACATCGTCCGCTGACAAGGATCATGCAGCCGATGCGGGTTTCTCCGGCGCCCCCTCTTGCCGGTCTCCCTCTCATTTCCCGCAGTCGTCTGTGCTCCCGACAGATGCCGGTACACATCTGTCTGAAATACTCTCCTTTCTGAAATCACTGCTTCGGCGGTGATTTTTTTCTGCACGCTGCGCCGTCCTGCTCATATCTGACCGCGCTGTTTGGATGATTGTGCAGATATTTCGGAATATAAATCATGGAAACCGAAGAAGAAAGCTGCTATAATTGTATCACAGAGGCACGGGCATTCCGACCCGGTGCCGAACAAATCATACCGAACACCACTGAGGGGGAACTGATTATGGCAAATCTGAAAAGAAAGCTCATCGCATTCTTCTGCGGTGCGGCAATGACCGTCTCCGCACTGCCTGCGCTGTCCTTCGCGGCAGACACCGTGCAGATCACACTCGCCGACGGCTGGTTTGAGACCGCCTATGCCGAGTGGACACCCGTTTCCGGCGCGTCCGGCTACAATGTCTACGCGGACGGCAGGCAGATCGACAATATGCTCATCCGGCAGTACGCGGGCAGCTACCGCGCAGATGTGCCCGGTCTCAAGGCGGGCAGCCACACCTTGAAGATCGTGCCGGTCGTCTCCGGCAGGGAGGACAGCGCGAAGGCTGCCGAAAAGACCGTCAGCGTCCCCGCGAACGACCGCTCCGGCTTCGCGTTCGTCGGCGGCTCTGCATCGGGCGCCTACAACGACGACGGCACCCTCAGGAGCAACGCCGTCGTGCTCTATGTCACCAACGACACCAAGGACAAGGTCTCGATGAATGTCACGACCGACTCCAAGGGCGGCACAACAGCGGCGACCGGCATCCAGAGCATTCTCTCAGCCTACCAGAAGGGCTATGAGACCCGCCCGCTCGATATCCGCTGCATCGGCAATATCACCGACCCGTCAACGCTCGAGGGCGGCGACCTGCTCGTCAAGGGCAACGGCGCCTCCAAGCGGCTCTCATGCGGCATCACGGTCGAGGGCATCGGCACGGACACCGTATTCAACGGCTTCGGGCTGCGCATCGCAAATGCCTCGAACATCGAGGTCCGCAACATCGGCTTCATGAACTGCAACAGCAGCGAGGGCGACGACGTCGGGCTGCAGCAGAACAACGACCACATCTGGGTGCACAACTGCGATATGTTCTACGGCGACGCAGGCTCCGACGCCGATCAGGTCAAGGGCGACGGCGCGCTCGACACCAAGACCTCGAGCTATATCACCCACAGCTACAACCACTTCTGGGACTGCGGCAAGTGCAATCTGCAGGGCATGAAATCGGAATCGACCGAGAATTACATCACATATCACCACAACTGGTACGACCACTCCGATTCGCGCCATCCGCGCATCCGCACCTGCTCCGTGCACATCTATAACAACTACTACGACGGCAACGCAAAATACGGCGTCGGCGTGACGATGGGCGCTTCGGCATTCGTCGAGAACAACTATTTCCGCAACTGCCCCAAGCCCATGATGAGCTCCATGCAGGGCACCGACGCGCAGGGCGACGGCACCTTCTCCGGCGAGGCGGGCGGCATCATCAAGGCTTACAACAACACGATGATCGGCACCGTCAGCTATATCACCTATCAGCAGAACAATTCGAGCTTTGATGCCTACGAGGTCAGCGCCGCGAAGGACACCGTTCCGTCGTCGGTCAAGACCCTCTCGGGCGGCACGGCCTACAACAACTTCGACACCTCCGCGGTGATGTACAGCTACAAGGCGGACGACGCAAAGAACGTCCCCGCGGTCGTCACCGCAAACGCCGGCAGAGTGCAGGGCGGCGACTTCCAGTGGCAGTTCGACAATTCCGCCGACGATGCGAGCTACACGGTCAACACGGCGCTGAAATCCGCACTGGTCAGCTACAAGGGCAAAATCGTCGCGATCGGCGGCGGCGGATACGTCGAGGGCGGCGAGCAGCAGACGACGGCTTCCCGCACCACCGCGACAGGCGGCGAGGGCGATTCACAGACCACCGCGTCCACGACCGTTTCGACCGGCGGCGGGCAGAGCGATACGCAGCCGACGCAGACCGATATCAGCACCCCGGCTTCGCAGTATATCCACAACTTCACCGAGAACGGTCTGAGCAGCAGCTTCTACAGCATTTCCGGCAATCTCTCGACCGGCAAGGGCACGATGACCTACAACGGTCTGACGCTGACCCAGTGCCTGAAGATGGAGAGCGCAACGAGCATCAGCTTCACGACGCCGCAGGCAGCGACGCTCACCGCCGTTATCAAGGACGGCACGACCTTCAAGATCGACGGCAATGCGGTCGATATCCCGGCAGACGGCGTCTGTACCGTGCAGCTCGCGGCAGGCGCACACACGGTCGCGAAGGGCAGCGGCTCCTCGAATCTCTTCTACATCGCGGTTGCAATGGAGGGCAGCGAGCAGCCGCCCGTCAGCACGACGACCACAACGGTCACAACGACCACGACCGTCACGGAGACAACGACCACCGTTTCGACCTCCGTCAGCTCAGAGGAGATCACGGTGAACAAGAAGGCAGGCGACGTCGACTGCAGCGGCGATGTGAATGTCGCGGACGCGGTCCTGCTCGCACGCTTCTGCGCGGAGGACAAGGAGATCACGGTCTCGGCGCAGGGCAAGGCAAACGCCGATGTCAACGGTGACGACGCCGTCAACAACGACGACCTGACCGTCATTCTGGAATATCTCGCAGGCATCCGCCCGGCGCTGTGAGCATTCCGCATCAGGCACAAAAAGAATCCCGGAGCAAGGCTGAAATGCTCCGGGATTTTTTGCTTTTGATGTGCCTGCGGCACATTTTGCGGGGGCTTTGCCGTCGGAGACACATGATCAATGAGCGGAAACCCGCTCATTTCTGGGCGGGTTCATCTTCGATTTCTTCATATTTATATCCGTTCGCGCATTCAGTCAAATCACGCACATTTACCGATCCAAAAAGATACTCATACGGAATTCCTTGAGGAAACGCTCCGCACCGAATCGGTGGATCGTTGAGACCGTGACCAGTGCAATGCTTGCAGCTTGGACAATCCGGAACGGGGCAAGATTTATTCATCATGGTTTTGCCTTTCTTCTATAAACTCATCAAGAAGTGCTTGCGCCTCTGCCCCGGAAAAGCAATGCGCATCCAGCCCTTTGGAATCCCATTTTGAAAAGATTCCGGCAGCAGAACAGTTCCTCACTCCGAACTGCTCACTGATAACTCGACCTGCTGCCTCCTGCCTTTACAGCGGCAGCCATTCATTCCGCATTCCGCATTAAAGCTCGACGCCGTTCAGGCGAAGCAGTGCGCGGGCGGTGTCGACGGAATCGACGCCCTCCTTATTCTTGATCGGCGCAAACTCGCGGCTGCGGTCGACCTCAAATGCGAGGCAGTCCGGCTGGAGCCGCACCATGTCGAGCGCCAGCGTCTCAAATTTGTAGGCGTTGGGTGCATCGGGGCTGACCGCTCCGGCGCCCGGCACCATGTGCTTGACCTTCTTCTTCGCCCGGTGCAGCGGCATGCTGACATTCAGCGTGCGGTTCAGCGACTGCACCTGAAACAGATAATTGAGAATAACGCCGAAGCGATAGGTCAGCGTGCCGTCTGGCTCGCGCTGATTGCGCATCTCGTCGGGCATCTCGTAATATTCAATGATCGAGGGCTTGCCGTCCTCCTGACAGAGCACGCCGACGCGCTCCTCCGGTGCCGCCTTCGCGACGACCTTCGCGCCCGCGCTCTTGCCCGCGGCGATCACCGCACCGATGAAGCACGGGTCCGCCATGCGCTGTAGCACATTGTCGACCGCAAACACATTCAGCCATTCGACGCTGATATCGCGCAGCACCTTCAGCATGCCGGTGCGCTCCATCGAGGCGAACCAGCCGCCGTTGCCGTTGGGCGCCGTGCAGATGCGGTCGGGTGCGGAGAGCATCAGCTTGCCGTTCAGGTCAAGCGTCGGGAGCTGCTCCTGCGCGAAGAACCAGATATTGTCCTCGCTGTAGCCGAAATGACCGTGATCGGCGAAAAACTGCTGCGTCTCGTGCATGTTGTCGACGCTCGTCATCACAAACAGCGGGATCCATGCATCCGCCTCCCGAACGACCTCCTTGAGATTGTTCATCAGGCATTCAAAGATGCTGAGCTCTCTCGTCACACCGACATTGAACATGCCCTTGGGCTTGTCAAAATCCAGTCTGGTGCCCTGTCCGCCGGCGAGCAGCACGGCGCCGACCTTGCCCTCGCGGATCGCTTTGAGCCCGATCCTGCGGTATTCATCGGCATGTGCGGCGATCTCGGCAAGCGGCACGGCAGTCGGCGGCGTGAAGACGCCCCGCGGCTCGTCCTTGTCGATCACATCAAAGACGGAGAGGTCCAGCTCTGCGATCTGCCTGATGATCCGGTTCTGTGCATCCTCCGGCAGCGAACGGATATGCCGGATCAGATGCTGCTGGTCGAGCATGGTCAGCATCTCAAGGATGTGCGCTTTTCCTGTCATCCCGATTTCCTCCTCTTGAAAGTGCGGAAATATTTTTACAATTATAGCATACCCGTTTCAGAAAGTCAAGCCATTGCGGACAGATGTGCCGGTTTGTGCAGCAAAATCCGTCATTTTGTGAAAAAAGGCTTGCTTTTTTCGCATGTATATGCTATAATAGTATAATCAGCTAAGTATGACAACATTCGGCTTTCTGACCGATGAGAGCCCGATTTCTCGGAGTCAGGCGGATGTCCGGTCCCCGGCGGGGGTGAACGCAGGGGAGGATTCGGAGGGCATCTGCACTACGCTGCGCAGGGAAGCCAATATTGGGGGGAACCGAATCTGCACGCTTCCGGGCTGCAAAATGCTTGCCTGTGCAGCAACGCCTAAACCGGACGGAAATCCTTGGGGGCATCAGAGCACTCCGGCGTTTCCGTCCGTTTGTTATTGATTCAGCGAAAAAAAAGGAGAACACGGCATATGAAATCCAAAACGCTTTTCCGCTGTCTTTCGGCAGTCTCTGCCGCTGTGCTGCTCGGCATTTCCGCCGTCTGCACCGCAGCCGCAGATCAGAACGACACGGTCTTTCCGGGCGATTCGCAGCCCGAGCAGGAAACCTACACCAGCGGCGACTACACCTATTCGCTGCTCATCAACGCGGAGGATTCCGCACAGAAGTCAGTCTGCATCGAGAGCTATTCCGGCGACGACCACAACCCGGTCATTCCCGGCGAGCTCGACGGCATGCCGGTCATCCGGCTCGGCGAATACGCCTTTGTCAACATGCCGACGCTCGAGACCGTGACGATCCCGAAATCGGTGCTTGCATTCGGCAATTTCACCTTTGCGCAGTGCACCAACCTCCGCGAATATATCGTCGAGGCGGGCAGCGAATTCTGCGAGAGCCGCGACGGCGTGCTCTATACCGTTGACGGCGCGGCGCTGCTGCGCTATCCGATCGGCACCTCGCCGCAGGAGATCACCGTGCCCGACGGCATTGTCGGCATCGGCAACGTCGCCTTCTCGGGCAGCCGCACGCTGACGCGCGTCACGCTGCCCGACACGCTCGAATATATCGGCGTCTCGGCATTTTCCGACTGCACCTCGCTCAATAAGGTCGTCATTCCGTCCGGCGTGACCGAGATCCCGGCGTACTGCTTCAATCTCTGCTCGCTGCTCGACGACATCACGCTGCCGGATACGGTCACCTCGATCGGCGCGGCGTCCTTCACCGGCACGGCGCTGTCGGAGTTCACAGTCCCTGCCTCCTGCACGAGCATCGGGCAGCAGGCATTCGCCAACACCAAATTGAAGCAGATCACGATTCCCGCAACGGTGACGACGATCGGCTATTCCGCCTTTGGCTGGAAGCTCAACGCCTACGACGAGCTGATCATGGACGACACCTTCGTCATCCGCGGCTATGCGGGCAGCACGGCGGAGACCTATGCCACCGATGCCGAAAACGAGAATAACTTTGTCTTTGTCGACCTGACCGAGCAGACCGGCACTGCCGCACCGGTGCCCGACCCGGAGCCTGAGAAATTCGGCACCGGCAGGATCGTCGGCATCGTCGTCTGCAGTGCGGCACTGGTCGGAATCATTGTGTTCGCTCTCGTGAGCGGGCGCAGAAAAAAGCCCGGCGCCGACACAGCCGCTCCGGAAAAGGAGGAGGAGACCGGCGATGAGGAGTAAATTTCTGCGCGCACTCGCTTCGGCAGCCGCCGGGGTTCTGCTGCTGGGCACCGCTGCTGTGCTCCCGGCATTTGCGGAGGACGACGACAAAACCTTCACCGACCACACACTGACCTACGAGCGCATCAGCGGCGGCGTGAAGATCACGGCGGTCGAGCGGGGCACCACCGCGCTCAATATCGGCGCGGACATCGAGGGCATCCCGATCCTCGAGGTCGCCGACGGCGCCTTTGCGCAGTGCGATACGATCAAATCCATCCACTTTTCCTCCGGCGTGAAAACGATCGGGCAGAGCGCCTTTGCAAACTGCTACGCGCTGACCGAGATCACGCTCCCCGACACGCTCGAATCCGTCGGGGCGGGCGCCTTTGCCTACTGCATCAGCCTTGAGCAGATCGAATTTCCCGATTCGGTCACCTCGCTCGGCGCCTATGCGCTCGCAGACTGCTTCTCGCTCAATTCCGTGAAGCTCCCCGCGAGCATCACGCGGGTCCCGACCCATCTGCTCGATTACGACGGCGGACTGAAATCGCTGGAGATTCCCGAGGGCGTCACGGCGCTGGAGAGCCTGTCGATCGTCGCCTGCCAGCAGATCGCGTCGCTCTCGCTGCCCGCCTCGCTGACCGAATACGGCGCAATGGCAGTGCTCTCCGCGTCTGCGCTGAAGGAGATCAGGCTCAACGCGGGCAATTCCGCATTCAGGCTCGAGGACGGCGTGCTGTTCTCCGCCGACGGCAGTCAGCTGCTGCTCTATCCCGCCGGCAGCGACCGCAGCTCCTATGCGGTCCCCGATGGCACGGCGTCGCTCATGCCCTATGCGTTCTCCGGCGCGGAGCATCTCGAAACGGTCACGCTGCCCGGCAGCATCACAGAGATCGGCGACGGCTGCTTTGCCGACTGCACCGCGCTGTCCGCCTTTGATTATCCGGCACATCTGACGGAGATCGGCAGCAGCATCTTTGCGGACTGCCACTCGCTCAGACAGTTCACCGTGCCCGAGGGCGTCACGTCGGTCGGCGACTACGCCTTTTTCGCGTGCACGGCGCTGACCGGCATCACACTGCCCGATTCGGTGCAGACACTCGGCGCGGAGACCTTCAGCAGCTGCACGGCACTGACCGATATCACTTTGCCCGGATCGCTGACAACGGTCGGGGAGGCATGCTTCTGCGGCTGCACCGCGCTCAGTACGGTCACGGTGCCCGACTCGGTGACGTCGATCGGAGACTATGCCTTCGGCTTCCGCCCGTCGGAGCAGGACGACAGCAGCAGCGAGGACAATCCCCCCGTGCTGCAGGAGGGCTTCACGCTCCGCGGCACGCCGCGCTCCGCAGCCAAGAGCTACGCGAACAAAAACGGAATCAAATTCTCGCAGATCGGTGTGGACACACGCACGGTCGGCATCGTGATCCTGATCGTCGCGGCAGTGCTCATGCTGATCGTCATCGTGCGCATGATCGCGCTCGGGCGCAGAAAGCCCGCCGCGCCGTCCGCTGCCGACGGCGTGCCCAGCCCCGAGGAGGAATACGACGAAAACTACACGAGCATCCTCGGTGAGGACGAGGGCGACCCCTACGACCGCAGCTACGGCTTCACCGTCACCGACGATGACGGCGGCTCTGACGAAGCCGCGGACGAGCCCGAAGCGGACGAATAATCCAAAGATGAAGGAAGGTGAACAGCATGTCCGAGAATAAACGCAGGCGCCGCGAACCGATCGTGCTCTCGCAGATGCGCCCGACCACTTTGCTGCTGGTGCTCTGCGGATGCATCCTGTTCACCTTTGCACTGATCAATCTGGCGAGCGTCAAGGCATTTTTCGGCAAGATTCTCTCCGCGCTCGGACCGGTTCTCGCAGGCGCCATCTTTGCCTATATTCTCGCACCGGCGGCAAGCTGGCTCGAGCGCCGCTGCAACCGGCTGCTGAAAAAGCAGATCGAAAAGCACCCGAAGCTCTCCAGATTCACCCGCGGACTGAGTTCGTTTGTGGCAGTGTCGCTGTTTGTCGGCTCGCTGACACTGCTGGTGATCGCGGTCTCCTCGCAGGTGATCGACGGCGTCAGCACGCTGCTCGACCGTCTGCCGGACTATATCCAGTCGCTGACGGATTCCGCGGAGGAGCTGCTGCACCGCGACAGCCGCATCTCGAAGCTGCTGAAGGACCTGAGCGACCGCTTCCTCAACACCGAGCTCGGCATGGGAAAGGTCGATACGGTCGAGCTGAGCCAGCGCATCCTCTCGACGCTCGCAAGCGGCGCGGCAGGCACGCTCGGCTTCCTCTACGACGTCGTGGTCGGCTTCATCATCGCGGTCTATCTGCTGATCAGCCGCGAGCGCTTCATCAAGCAGTTCCGGCAGATTCTCTACGCAGTCTCGCGCAAGAAGATCGCCGACCAGATCAGCGAAAAGATGCACTCCGCGAGCAACACCTTCGGCACGGCGGTCCTCGGCAAATTCGTCGATTCGGTCATCATCGGCATGCTCTGCTTCATCGGCATGACGATTCTGCGGATGCCCTATACCACGCTGATCGCGGCGGTCATCGGCACGACGAATATGATCCCGTTCTTCGGTCCGATCATCGGTGCGATTCCCTGCGTGCTGCTGGTCTTTATGGAGAGCCCGCTCAAGGCGCTGTATTTCCTGATCTTTGTGGTCGTGCTGCAGCAGTTTGACGCAAATATTCTCGATCCGCGCATCGTGGGCAGCTCGATCGGGCTGCCTGCCTTCTGGGAGCTGTTCGCATGTATGCTCGGCGGCGGGCTGTTCGGCATCGCCGGTCTGATCATCGGCGTGCCGGCGTTCGCGGTGCTCTATGAGCTCGTGCGCGAGGTTGTCGGCGTAAAGCTCGGGCGGCGCGTCCGCGCGGGCGAGCTGGAGGAGGAATTTGTGCGCGGCACACTCGGCGTCGAGGAAATGCCGGATTTTGATTCCGGCGATGACGACGACGACGACCTGCCCGACAGCCCCTATGTGCAGAATCTGATCATGCTCGAGGAGATCGCACAGACCCCCGAACGGCGGCAGGAGGACAACCGTCCGACGCCCGGGGAGTAGCGGCATCTCCGACGGATTGAGATCGGGGACTCCGCATCTCATTTCTCACTTCTCATTTCCTTTGAAGGAGCAATTCCATGTATCAGCCAAAGAAAATTATCGTGGTCACCGGGCATTTCGGCTCGGGCAAGACCAATTTTTCCGCCGCGCTCGCACTGCACCTCGCAGCACAGGGCAAGGCGGTCACCGTTGTCGATTTCGACCTTGTCAACCCCTATTTCCGCACTGCCGATTTCAGGGAGGCATTCGCAAAGCGCGGCATCACGCTCCGCGCCCCCGATTACGCCAATACCAATGTCGATATCCCGAGCGTGCAGTTTGACCTCGGCGGACTTGCCGCGGGGGAGGGGCACCTCATCATCGACGTCGGCGGCGACGAGGACGGCGCAGTTGCGCTCGGGCGCTATGCCCATGTGCTCAACAGCTATGCGGAAACCGGTGAGCTCGATATGCTCGGCGTGGTCTCCTTCCGGCGCTATCTCACGCGCTCCGCTGCCGATGCCGCTGAATATCTGCGCGGCATCGAGCGTGCCAGCCGCATGAAGCTGACCCATCTGGTCAACAACACCAACCTCGGCATGGAGACCAAGGCGGAGATGATCGCGCAGAGCATGCCCGAATTTGAGGCACTCTGCCGTGAAATGAATCTGCCTGCCGCATGCATCACCGTGCCCGATTTTGCCGATACCCCGGCGAATGTGCCTGCGGAGCTGCTCTTCCGCGTACCGGTCGTCGTGCGGCTGCCGTGGATGCCCAAATCGGAGGCTGTGGAATGATTTCCCCGTTTCTCGGGCTGCACGGCGAATGGGCACTCGCGCTTGACCCGAAGCCCTGCCGCCTTTCGGCACCGCCTGCGGAATACCCGCTGACAATGACGCTGCCCGGCACGACCGCACAGCAGAAGATCGGAACCTATAACACAAAGCGCGAGGACGGCTGCTTCACAGAGACCTACCCGTTTGCGGGGCGCATCTGGCTGCGGAAAACCGTGCAGATTTCGCCCGGGCAGCTCCGGATGCCGCACTGTTTTCTGTATCTGGAGCGCACGCGCATCACAAGGCTCTGGGTCAACGGGCAGGAGATCGGCTCGGAAAACAGCCTCTGCACGCCGCATGTCTACGACCTCTCCGGGCTTCTGACCGCGGAGACCGAGCTCGTGCTCTGCTTGCAGAATTTTGATTATCCCGTTCCCGGCGGACACATGACCTCCTGCGATACGCAGACCAACTGGATCGGCGTGACCGGCGAGCTCCATCTTTCGTTCCATGCGGAAACCTATCTGTCCGATCTGCGGCTCTTCCCGGATGCGGCAA
The DNA here is from genome assembly GCA_016288755.1 of Oscillospiraceae bacterium. Classification (GTDB taxonomy): domain Bacteria; phylum Bacillota; class Clostridia; order Oscillospirales; family Ruminococcaceae; genus Firm-04. Next base: position 4,763 of record JAEELE010000105.1, on the reverse strand, counting down.
ACCGGCAGGTGACCGTCAGGGGCATGCTGCACGGCGCGACACAGATCGGTGCAAAGCTTAGTGCATGCAACTATCCGCACTGTCCGAACGATAAAACGAAGTATCATGTGCCGGAATCCGTTAAACTGTGCGCAGACGACGCGGGCGCATTTTCCGTTACGATCTCGCTGCCCGAAAACGTGCCGCTTTGGAGTGAAAAATCCCCTGCAAAAATCGCGCTCTATTTCATTTTGCCGAATGATGAATATGGAATTGTTCCGTTCGGTCTCCGCGATTTCAAAGCGTGCGGCGATCACTTTGCGCTGAACGGCGTTCCGGTGCTGCTGCGCGGCAAGCACGACGGCATGGTATTCCCGCATTCCGGCGCCGCCCCGACCGATATCGGCGCTTGGCTCCGGTATTGCAATACGCTGCGGGCATGGGGCATCAACCATGTACGCTTTCACACCTGCTGCCCGCCCGAAGCGGCATTTGCGGCGGCGGACCTGTGCGGCATCCTTCTCGAGCCCGAGCTCCCCTTCTGGGGCACGCTCGACGACGAGACCGGCGAAAAATACAACCCCGGCGAGCAGGCATATCTGATCCGCGAGGGGCTGCGCATCTGCAAAGCATTCGGCAATCACCCGAGCTTTTGTATGCTGTCGCTCGGCAATGAGCTCTGGGGGAGCCCCAAGCTCCTCGGGCAGATCATTGACACGCTCCGCCAAGCCGACCCGCGCCCGCTCTATACGCAGGGCAGCAACAATTTCCAGCACATGCCGATTCAGATTCCGCAGGAGGATTTCTGGACGGGCGTGCGCACAGGCAAGGGGCGGCTCATCCGCGGCTCCTATGCGGACTGCGACGCGCCGCTCGGAATGATCCAGACGCATGCGCCGGGAACGGACTGGGACTATGAGCAATATCTTGTGCCGCAGCCGGAGGACACCGGGTCTGAGGGTGCGGCAGGCGTAACCGAAATTGAAATTCAATACGGGACCGGCGTCAAAAAGGTCAAAGCCGAACAGCAGACCAAGCTGTTCTTCCCGGCTGTCCCGGTTGTGACGCATGAGATCGGGCAGTATAACTGCTATCCCGATTACCGCGAGATCGAGCGCTATCGCGGCGGCGTGCTCGAGGCGCGCAATTTTGAGATTTTCCGCGAGCGGCTCGAGCAGGCGGGCATGGGCGAACGTGCGGAGGCGTTTTTCCGCAGTGCAGGCGCATTTTCGTGCGCGTGCTATAAGCAGGAGCTCGAAGCCGCCATGCGCTCGCCGCATATCGCGGGCTTTCAGCTGCTCGATCTGCAGGATTTCCCCGGGCAGGGCACCGCGCTCGTCGGGATGCTCAATGCCGCGATGGAGAACAAGGGCTTCATCGAGCCGGCGCAGTGGCGCGGCTTCTGCGGCGATCTGGTGCCGCTGATGCGCTTTGATTCCTTCGTGCGCACGGCTGGGGAGACCTTCAACGCAGACATTGCACTGCGCGTCAGCCGCCCCGCTGTCGAGGCGCAGTCCGCACAGATCACGCTGCGCGTCGGCGACAGGATCATCCGTTCACAGACGGTCGGTATTCCCGCCTGCACGCCGGGTTATTTCGCACTCGGAAGCTTCTCCGCGGAGATCCCCGCAAACTGCACCGGGCGCGCGGAGCTGGTCTTTGCGCTCCCGGACGAAAAGGTGAAAAACACATGGGCACTGACGGTCTTTCCGCCGTGCACCCCGGTCGATGAATCCGGCATCTGCATTGCACACAGCTTTTCGCAGGCAGAGCCGCATCTGCAAAGGGGCGAAGCCGTGCTGCTGCTGCCGGAACACATCAGCGAGAAGGTGCCCGGCTTCTGGTGCACCGACTTCTGGAATTATCACATGTTCAAGATCATCTCCGAGCAGATCGGCAGAAAGGTGCCGGTCGGGACGATGGGGCTCTGCATCGACACCGCACATCCGGTCGCACAGGCGATGTTCAGCGCGGACTTCTCCGAGCCGCAGTGGTACACTGCCGTGACCAACGCCGACTGCGCCGTGCTCGATGCCGCACCCGCGGGCTATGTTCCCGCCGTGCAGATGATTGACAATGTGGAGCGCAATCACCGGCTCGGGCTGCTCTTTGAGGGGCAGGTGTCGGGCGGCAGACTGCTGGTCTGCACGGTGCGCTTTGACGGCGATGACCTTGACCCCGCCAGAAACCGGCTGCATCACGCGGTCTGCGATTATGTACGGTCGTCCGATTTTGCGCCCCAGACCGCCCTCGACCCCGACATGCTGCGCAGGCTGTTCTGACGCAGAGCCCGGGCGGGTTCGGTCCGCTTCGCGAAAGCTTCGCAATTACGGCATTTCCATGATCGCAACATTCTCCTGAGGCAATGGCATGCAGGAAATATTTAAGGACAGGTGAGAGCATGGCAACAGACAAGCACAAATACCCCTCCGTGCACTGCGGGCTCGTGCGTGCGGCAGTGCGTCTGCTGGAGGACGAAAACCAACCCGCCGCCGAGCGCTTTCAGGCGGGCGAGATCGAACTGCTCGTCTCGGAGGCAGCCGCGCCCGACCGCACCGGCGACCGGCAGCAGGGCATGGGCAGACATTATTACTGCGCGGTCACGCCCGACGGCGTTCCGGTCGAGCCGGCTGATTTCCCCGGCGTCTTCTCCAACGGCATCGGACGCCCCGCGCCCTCTCCGCTGACCATGCTCGAGGCGGAATACCGCATGGCACTGGCGCTGGAGCGCGCCGGAAGATTCGCCCCGGCAATGCTGTCGCTGGCAAGAGCGGCGCACATGATCGAGGATATCTGCTGCCCGCCGCACAGCACCGGGCTCACCTATTTCTCGCGCTACGGCAAGCAGCACCGCCGCTATGAGGCGCAGGCTGCGGCGCTCTTCTGGGGCGGCGAATACAGCGATGCGGATTTCATCACCGCGGCGGAGCAGTGGGCAGCACCCGCAAAGGGGCTCGTGCCCTATGCGCTCTACACCGATCTCGTGCCCGATCTCTCCGAGGCAAAGGGCTTTCTGCACCGCGGCGGCTTTGTCACGATCTGCAATCAGCTCGCGGCTTCCTCTGCGGCAGATCTCCCCTCCGTGCTGGGCGGCGACGACGCCGTGCGCGAATCGTCGATCCGCAGGCAGCTCGCGGCAGCGGTCGCGAACACGGCTGCGCTCTTTGCGGCATTTCACCGCGATGCAGCCGACCCGGAGCTCCCGGTCTGGCTCGAGCGAACGCCCTATTGGCTCTATTCCTTCGGCGCGCAGAAGAACCTCTTCGACGACCCGCTCTATCTCGATTTCGACGAGGACGGTGCGGTCACGCTGCACACACTCGAGGGCGCGGCACTGAGCGTCGGGCGCTTCGGCAAAGTGCAGCTCACCGACCCGCAGCCCGGTCTGACGACCGCATTCCGCTTCGGCTGCGAGCCGCTCCTCACGCTCTTCCCCGAGGGCGACCAGAGCCGCCCGGTCGCATGCAGCGGCAGCAGGCTCTTCACCGCAAACCGCCGCTTCATGCGCGGGCTCAGACACACCGTGCAGACGTCCTTTGCGCTTATCCCGGAATGAACCGAACGTCACGCGCATTCGGTTTCATAACATATCATCATAAGGAGGATTCATATTATGGCAACGACACAGGAGCAAATCGCAATGGCGCAGAAGGTGCACGATCAGATCGTCGCATTTCTGACCTCCAAGCAGGTGCAGGTCTTTTCTGACGAATTCAAGGACGACATGCACCTCATGAAGTGCCGGATCACCGGCGAGGATCTGACGATGCAGCTCAACATCGTGGTCCGCGCAGATCAGCAGGTCGCCGCGGTCTATTCCCCGATGCCCTTCGATGTGCCGGAGGACAAGCGCCTTGAAATGGCAGTTGCGATCTCCGCCGTGAACTACGGGCTGTATGAGGGCTCGTTCGACTACGATATCAAGTCGGGCAACATCGTCTTCCGCCTGAGCAACTGCTTCAAGGGCGGCGCCTTCAATGACACGCTGCCCGAGCACATGATCTACCGGTCGCTGCGCATTGTTGACCACTACAACGACAAGCTGCTCGTGCTCGCAAACGGCACCATCACGCTGGAGCGCTTCCTCGAGGTCATGGACAACTGATGACGCCGCAGCACGTTGACATCACACCGACCCCCGAACAGCGCGAGCAGGCGGAGAAGGTCTTCCGGATGCTCTGCGCCGCCTTTGACAGCTACGAATTCCGCTATCAGACCGACCGCGGCAGCGACGGCAGTCTTGTCGCATTCGGCGGCTGCCGCTGCAAGGCATTCGCGACGACGGTCATCGCGGTGGTGCGCCCGCAGCTCTGGCTGGTCAGCTTTCTGGCGAAGGTGCCCTGCACTGTGCCGGAGAACCGCCGGTTCGAGACGGCGGCGGCAGTCGCGCAGGCAAACTATAACCGCTACGAGGGCAATTTCGACTACAATCTCCGCACCGGCGATATCAGCTGGCGGCTGTCCTCGAATTACTACGGCTGCGAGCCGGATGTCGAGCACTACCGCATGCTGCTCGCAAAAACAGCGACCGTGCTGGAGGATATCGGCGGACCGCTGGCTGCAGTCGGCGAGGGACGCATCACCCTCGCAGAATTCTGCGCAAATCCCACATGAAAACAGGAGGCAGCGACGAGCTGCCTCCTGTCAGGCTGTAGAAAAAGGTGTCTCCGACGGATTATATTGGGGACTCTGTCCCCAAACCCCTGCTTAAGGGGCACTGCCCCTTAAGAATCCCATTATGACGGAAATAACGCATCAGCGTGGAATTCGCACAAAACGGGATT
>JAEELE010000104.1 GCA_016288755.1 Oscillospiraceae bacterium | reverse complement strand
TTATGTTCCAATTCTTCTTTTGATTGCGCGGAAGCTTTACTGCCAACCGAGCGCTTCAGATCACTGTTTACAAGTTCATCGGGATTGTACTCAGGCGCATAGGGCGGCAGATAAAACACCTCTATTTCATCTTTGTGTTTTTCCAGCCATGCCTGTACTTTTCTGGAGTGATGTACACGCAGATTGTCAAGGATAAGAAACACTTTCTTTACACTGTCATGTACAAGTCTTCTCATAAAATCAATCAGTTTATCTGAGTCCATATTATCTTTGTACAGCACAAATCTCAGCTTGCCTCTCTTGGAGACAGCCGACAGCATATTGAATTTGAATTTTTGTGATTCTGTTCTTACAACAGGCGTTTTACCTTTCGGTGCATATCCTCTCATATAGTTGCAAGTGTTCTGAATATTGGTTTCATCTCCAAAGAAAATCTCAGCATTTTCTGCGTTTGCTCGTTCTGTGATGCCGGGAAATTCCTCGTTCAGCCACTTGTCAATCTTCGCCTGATCCTGCTTGTATGCACGCTTTACCGGACGCTGAACACTGAACCCCCAACGCTGCAGATAGTATCCAAGTGTGGATAATTTCATCTTTACACCATACTTTTGGAATATCAGTTCAGAGATGTTTTTTCTTGTCCACATACAATCCTTAAACTTCAACTGCATAGGATCTTTGTCTACAATGATCTTTTGAACTTCCTTTTCCTGTTCTGGTGTCAGTATTCTTTTCTCACATTTACTGCGTCCGCGTTTTTTAGGTTTTAAAGCTGCCATACCGCCTTCGGAGTATTGCTTCTTGACCGACCTGACATGCCTTTCGCTCACATCAAGTATTTCTGCGATCTCACCATTTGTTTTCCCTTTTTTACTCAAACGGACAATGCTCTTTCTGATTTGGTATTGCTCATCCGGACTTAGTTTCACTGCATTAGTTTTCAGTTCGTTTTCCATATCTATATTATATCACATTTTGGAGATTTTGGCAAGCTTTATTTGGTATATCAATATCACGGATTCTTCCCGAAGAATAACTTATATAGTATCAGTTTGTTCACAATTTGCTGCAGGCTGATCGGAATCCTGCGGCATTGCTGCCACCGCTTCTGCAAAAGACAGCTTCTGACCGTCTCGAAGAATATATGCGACCTCAGCGGTCTGCTTCTCATGACACCAAGCGAGATACCGCTTTACGATGACATCCACGTATTTCGGATCAAGCTCGATGCCCCGGCAAACACGATCTGTCTCACAGCAGGCAATAAGCGTGGAGCCGCTGCCGAGGAACGGATCGAGGATGATACCGTTTGTCATAGTGCTGTTTTTGATGGGATACGACATCAGCGGGATCGGCTTTGTGGTTGGATGGTCGGGGCTGCTCTTGGGCTTGTCGTATTCCCAGACGGTCGTCTGCTTTCGGTCAGCATACCACTGATGCTTGCCCTTCTGCTTCCACCCGAAGAGACACGGTTCGTGAATCCACTGGTACGGGCTTCGTCCGAGGACGAGAGAATTCTTCTTCCAGATACAGCAGCCGGAAAGCTGGAACCCTGCCTCCTTGAATGCCCTGCGGAAATTGAGCCCCTCCGTATCGGCATGCCATACATAGATGCTTCCGTCATCATTCTATTGAACACGCTGCGGAGACCGGCACACTCGAGAAAGAAAATCTGTTTGAAGCGCCGGATATGCAAAAAATCTTGACAAATCGCACGAAATATGATACGATTATAATGGATTATTGTATCAAGCCGATGAACGTGCGATACAAACCAACCGAGACCAGCTACAGTATGAATCCGAAAAGGAGGGATGATTTATGAAACACAGGCGACTGTCCGCACTGCTCGCTGCCGGGATGATGCTCTCGGCATTTTCCGCGCTGCCGCAAAGCACACTATTTCTGCTTCGCCCTGCAATTACCGCAAGTGCGGCGACCGGCGGAACCTGCGGCGAACACGTCACATGGGAGCTGAAAAACGGTGTTCTGACCATTTCCGGCACCGGCGAGATGACCGATTATACGCTGGAAGACAGGCCGTTTTCCGGACTGAGCTTCACAAAGGCGGTGATCTCTGACGGCGTGACAAGTATCGGCGATTATACGTTTATGCGATGCTTCGGTCTGAAAAGCGTTTCGATTGCAGACAGCGTGAAACGATTCGGCAAACAGGCTTTCTATCAGTGCACTGCTCTGACTGACCTTTCCATTCCGGGCAGTGTGACAGACATCGGTCTCGATGTGTTCAACGAAACACCGTGGCTGGAGGCAAAACAGAACGAAGACCCGATTGTGATCGTCAACAGCATACTGGTGGACGGAAGAACCTGTACCGGAGAGGTCACGGTCCCGGACGGTGTCACCCGCATCGGCGAATATGCGTTTTACCTGTGCAAAACAATGACAGATTGCCATTCCGGACAGTGTGACAACGATCGGCAGGGATACGTTTTCCCACTGCACCGCACTGACCGGAATCGTATTCCCGGACAGTGTGACCGGCATTGATGAATATGCGTTTGACAGCTGCACTGCGCTGGCAAGTGTCACATTCGGAAAGGGCTTGGAATGGATCTGGGATGATGCATTCTGCGGTTGCAGCGCGCTCACAGACATTACCATTCCGGCAGGCGTGACGGAAATCGGCGAGAATCCGTTCTACCACTGCGCCGGTCTGAAGGAGATTCATGTTGATAAGGACAATGCAGCCTTTGCATCGCAGGACGGCGTGCTGTTTGACAAAGCGCTTGCAGAGCTGATCTGCTGTCCCGGCGGCAGGGCAGGCGACTACACGGTTCCGGACAGCGTGACAGCAATTGCAGCCGGGGCGTTTTCCGGCAATACCAATCTGACCGGCGTTACAGTTCCGGAGAGCGTGACTTCGATCGGAGAGGGTGCGTTTTCCGGCTGTGAGGGGCTGACCGTCAGGGGCTATGCAGGCTCCTGTGCGGAAGCCTACGCAAAGGAAAACGGCATCCCGTTTGAGACGATCGCGCAGGGCCCTGTCAAGGGTGACTATAACGGCGACGCCGCGGTCACTGTTGCGGATGCGGTTTTGCTGGCACGGTTTATCAGTGAGGACACTGCGCTGACCTCTGAACAGATTGCGGCAATTCTGAATCATGAACCCGATTTTGACGGCGACGGCATTGTCACAATCAGAGACGTTTCTGAAATGCTCAAACAGCTGGGAACCAGTCAACCAGCATAATACAATAGCACCGCCGGCGATTATACACAGCCGGAACGCATCGTGATACCGAAAAGCGTGACCCGAATCGGCAGCTGCGCCCGCCGTGCTGACCGATATCACCCCATCCAAAGGCATAACAATCGGCGCGGACGCCTTTGCAAATACACCGTGGGAGGATGATTTTTCCTCATAACACAGGAGGCAAGACATATGGAAAACAGCCCTTTTCTTATCACAGACGGCTGTCTGACTGCATACAAGGGAACAGATGCCGCGGTCACTGTGCCCGAGGGCATCACGGAGATCGGCGATCGCGCCTTTTATCGCTGCGCTTTCTCGGAATGCACCGCGCTCGGACATATCGAGCTGCCCGACAGCGTGACGGAAATCGGCGAATGCGCCTTCAAGGGCTGCACCGCGCTGAAAGATGTCACTATGCCCAAAGATATTATAATCGGCAAAGACGCCTTCCGCGGCACGCCCTGCGAAGCGTCACAGCAATAAACAGAGGGAAAAGCAAGATGAATGACGCAGATTTTGAAATCGAAGACGGCGTGCTGAACAGATACACCGGAACCGATACGGAGGTCACAATTCCGCGCTGTGTAACCTGCATCGGGATGGAGGCATTTGCGCACTGCAAATCGCCGGTTTGTGTCTTAATTCCTGACAGTGTGACAAGCATCGGGGAGGAGGCTTTCGCCGGATGCGCGCACCTGACTGCTGTCTCGATACCGGATAGTGTGACAGAGATCGGTGACTGTGCGTTTGAGCTCTGCAGATCGCTCGGCAGTGTCATGATTCCGGACAGTGTGACAAGCATCGGCGACGGTGCATTTGAGAGATGCGAAGCAATGACCGCCATCACCGTTTCTCCCGATAATCCTGCCTACTGTGATGCGGACGGTGTGCTGTATGATAAGGACAAAACAACGCTCATCTGCTGCCCGGGCGGAAAAGCGGGAGATTTTTCCGTTCCGGACGGCGTGATCCGCATCGGAAACAGAGCGTTTGTGCACTGCGGCGCACTGACCGGTGTCACGATCCCGCGCAGTGTGACCGGCATCGGAATCAATGCATTTGCGTACTGCGAATCGCTGAACGGTGTCATGATTCCGGACAGTGTGACAAGCATCGGGAACTGCGCGTTTATGGGGTGCGATGCAATGACCTGCATCACCGTATCTCCCGACAATCCTGCATACTGTGACGCGGACGGCGTGCTGTATGATAAGGACAAAACAACGCTCATCTGCTGCCCGGGCGGAAAAGCGGGAGCGTTTGCAGTCCCGGACGGTGTGATCAGCATCGAAGACTGTGCATTTGAGGGCTGCATGGCACTGACCGGTGTCACAATTCCCGACAGTGTGACAGGCATCGGGCACAGTGCTTTTGCTCGCTGCGACGCTCTGACCGGTGTCACGATCCCGCGCAGTGTGACGAGCATCGCGCCATTTGCGTTCTACGGCTGCAGATCGCTGGTCAGCGTTACGATTCCGGACAGTGTGACAAGCATCGGGAACTTTGCATGTATTTACTGCAGTTCGCTGCAGGACGTCACCATGCCCAAAGGAATCAGGATCGGCAAGGACGCCTTCAAAGGCACGCCTTACGGCGAAGAACATGATCTGACATAATATAAACGCTGAAAAAATACATGAACCCCGGTATGTTCGGACTGCCGAATACATCGTAGATGTGAGACTGTCTTGTTATGAGCCCGCATATGCGTTTTTCATCGCTGCAATTCACTTCATCCTTACACAAAAAGGGCGCCCGCGCAGGGCACCCTATTTCTTTTGCATATATTATCGACGGAAAGCGTGCTCACGGCATATTCTCAAAATCACTTGGAATCGTGTTCAGCAGAGGATTGAAGCGCAAGCAGCATCATCCGCGCATCCGTCAGGTCACAGATCGCATCACCGTTCAGATCACAGCACGAGAAATCCAGACCGGCGGTATCCAGCGCGCTGTCTTCGCTGATCAACCGGATGCACAGCACCGCATCTGCAATTTCGGGCACACCGTTCCGGTTTACATCGCCTTTCACTGCCTGCGGATTATCCGTGATACCGAGATAATTCTGCATATTCCGAATCGCATACACAGCACGGTTCTGGAAGAAAACGCGCATTTCCTCCATCGCACCGTGATAATAAGCCTTCTGTTCTTCCAGAAAGCTGTCCATATCCGTGTCCGGTTTGCCGTTGTTCCAACGCCACGCTGTCATGGTCATATAGTCCATGAACCGTTCTTCTTCCGCGTTCAGCTCCGCGGTCATTTTTGACGCCTCAAATACGGAATTTGCATATTCACGGAAGCTGTCTGCAAACTGCTGCCGGAATTCCGGGTTTTCAAGCAGCTTTGCGAAGATCACCGTCGGAATCGAATCCTTCACCCCGTCCATCTTCTGAAAGCTGTCGTGCTCATAGCTTGCTCCGTCGCCGAAATCCCCGTAGGTCAGACCCACAGAGTAATCGAAATCAAATGACCCGAACCGCCATTTGCCGTCACTGTAGGGATTTCCGTCGATCGGCTCGCCGTTGTATCTCCACAGGAAATAGTTGTAATTCGGCCAGTCCCATGTGCCGATATACAGACCCGTGCAGTAATGCTCGATCAGGCTTTCCGTGTCGACCGCGGAAACAACACAATCGTAGTATTCCTGTACGGAAAGATCATGCTCCGCGCAGTAGTCGCCGAGCTGCTGCAGATTCAGCGGCTCGTCCTCGGGTCCTGCCTCTAGCACGCCGTTTTTATACAGCGTGACAAGTTCCGCAGGCACGCCGTAATTTGACTGAATATAGTAATCCGAGGCTTTTTCTGTGATCTCGTACATGCCCCAGAGCTCACCGTCGAGAAAGAGCATACACCTGCCGCTGTCATAGCCAGCCAGTGCAGAGCGTCCGCGCAGCGCCGAATGTACCGCATATTCCCGCAGCTTGTCGATCCATGACACCGCACGGAGACCGAACGAATCATAACGCTTGATCGGTTTGCCGTTCAGCTCCGAGACATTGCCGTCGATCAGCGGATCATCGAGCTTAGAGTCACCGTATTTGCCCCTCGCGTAGAAATTGAAGCTCTTGGCAGGGGAGTTTCTGGTCGAAGCTCCGCGCAGGCGCATGCCCATTTTCTGCGTAAAACCGAGTGTGCCGTCCTTGAAACAGGTGACCTCTGCCTCCCGCTCCCATTCCTTTCCGGTTGAAAGGAAATTCGCGCATTCACTTCTGATCTCGCCCTGCTCATAATCATTGAGCCAGTCCAGATATTGCTGACCGGCAACATAGATTCCCTTGTCCTTGTCAAACAGGTTGTCAGGGTCGGTCACGACAGAGATCACCGGGATTTCCGAATAGTATTTCAGCTTTTCCTCCGGCATGACAAAATAGGTTTTTGTGATCACCCTGCTGCATGTGCCGTCTGCCGATTTTGCGACTGCCCGGATGATCGTTGCCTTGTCAAATCGCTCCGGATTTGCCTCATACCACTGCGACGTGATCGAGTACGGACTGTCTTCCTCGAGCTGATATCTGCTGTAGACATTCTCGTTTGCGCTTCGGTCATACATGGGAATTGCATCGTGATACCGGATCGCTGTCGGTGAAGCCGTCGGGTCTGAGCCGTCCAGCGTATAATACACCTCGTCCTCTGACGAAATAGTCAGCTCTTGAATCGCGTCTGTACTGTAAAAGCCGGATTCCATTGAAAAAACAGGCTCAGCAGGAGAGGAATGATTTTCAGCGGCGGGTGTCGGTGTCATGACCGCATATTGCCCGTCGGCAGAGCGCCCGTAGGTCGTATCCTCTGCCAGAGCCGGGATTTCCAGTGTTTGCAGCGGCTGCCTGTCCGGCGATGACAGAATCAGTGTTTCGCCCGATTTGCTGAGCCCGAAGCCGGTATTCAGCTCATCTGTATATGTTCCCTTTTTTGCCGCAACAATCAGCAGATATTCGCCCCGCCCGATCACAGTGCCGGCGGGGAAGACATATTTCATCGGCAAATTTGAATCGTCAGACAGCCCGAAGCCGGAGATGTCCAAATCTGTATCGCCCCCGTGATACAGCTCGATCCAGTCGGAGGCTTTGCCGAGACTGTCCGTAAAGCAGCTTTTGTTCTGCGTGCAGACCTCGTTGATATACAGACCGGTAGTTTCCTGTTCAGCCGCCGCACGGGGCATTCCGCTCAGCATTGCAGGCAGTATCAGCAGGCTGACAGCAGCGCTGATGATTCTTTTTCTCATTTGCATGTATTCCTCTTTATCATCGTTTTTTGTCCTGACGCATAGCCGAGACAACTGAAACGTCATTATTATATCATGTTCCGCTGTGAATGTCAAATCGGACAGCAACTGTAAATTTGCAGCACGGTGTCTTGCAAACAGTGAAGTGTTCAGAATGATGAACACACAATGTGGTGTGATCGAATCAGAAACATAAAACGCCCTTGTGAAATACAGAACAGCAACAAAGACCAAAGGAGAAACCTATGCTTGAAATCAAAGGCAAATACGCGACTGCAAAGATTTTCGCAGAAATCGTCGATGAAGGCGCGGTCGCACAGATTCAGACACTCTGCGAGAATATGGATTCAGAAAAGCTTATCGATTTTATGGGTAGGCTGATTCGTGATGTCCGTAAAAAAGTATTTCTGATTCTGGATAATCTGCGGGTTCATCACTCGAAAAAAGGTTCAGGAAAGGCTGGGCGTTTATGAGTGCCGAGGACGGTAGCGGGATCGAGATCATCTGCCTGGAGGCAATGCTCGCCGATCTGACACTGATGAAGCGCACTTTTCTCCGATAATGCACAAAACAGCCCGCGGTGCGGAAACCATCGCGGGCTGTTTCTGTTCTTTACGTTTCACACGCAGCCGAACCAAGCTCCGTATACGCCGCGCCGTGCTTGCCGAAATCCGAGCGCATCAGCGAAATACGCTGCACGGTCATGTGTTCACGCGCAATCTCCACATCGGAAAATGTGCGGGAACTGTGCGCATTCCGCAGCAGCGTGATATGCGGATTGAAATTCTTTTTGTCAAAGGGAATCCGAGCTTCGGCGAGACAGTGCCGCAGCTGTTTTGCATATTTTTCGAGCGCCGGTGCATGCTCCAGACCCGCCCAGAGAATATCGCCGAAATTGCCGATGTACCCGTTCAGCGCGATGTCGAACGGCTGAAACGCAAGCTGCTCCATGACCTCCAGAATGTAGTCCGGGTCGCTGTGATCGCCGATGAATGCAAGCGTCAGATGCAGATTCAGCAGATCGGAATAACGCCCGGTATACTGCCGGCTTCGCAGCGCAGCCTGTGCGTCGGCAAGCGCCCTTTTCATGTGATCTTCGAGTAAGATCGCGATAAATAATCTCATCTGTTTCACCTCTGCCTGATGATGTTCGGAATAAAAAGCGCGTTATTTTGCAGCCTGTCAACGCGATTCAGTGATAGTGTTCATCGAGATATGCGAGAATCTTTCCGCTGCGTTCTCTGTAAAAATCCCGTATCTCTTCTGTCTCATACTGATAATATACCGTTGCAGCCGATTCCGACTGCCAATCGTTCCAGAAGCGGCGGTGTGTGTCAATCGCAGCATCGCGGTAAACGGATTCCAGCTTGTCGATCACAGATAGGACATGCTCAGCATCAAAGTTTTTCTCTGCGATTTCACGGAAGGTGCTGATAAACTGTGCACGGAAATCATCATTCTTCATCGCCGCATGGAACAGGTCCGTCAGAAAGCAATCCTTTTCTTCCAGAGAAGCGAAATTGTCTGTATCAGCCGGCGTCCTGCCGTACAGACCGGTGCTGAATTCTGTGTCGAACATCAGAAACCGCCATTTGCCGTCCGAATACGGGTTGCTTTCGTCAATGACCTCAGCCTTCCACATCGCGGAATTTGCCGGACACCAATCCCAGTTGTTGAAGTAGATTTCGCAGCTCATATAATCCGCAAATCCCTGCATATCCACACGGCTGCACAGCGTTTCATATGCCCCGGCATCGGTGAAATCCGTCTGTTTGATCCAGCTTCGCAGTGATTCCCACTCCGCAAAGGATGCTTCCGAGCCGGTATCCAGCGCATCCCTTTTGACAATGCAGACACTCTTTTTCGGAATGTGATAATGCGCCTTGATCCATGCGGCATCGAGCTTTTCCGTGATGTCATACTGCCCCCAGAATTCTCCGTTCAGGAACACGATACACGGCTCCATGCCCTGTGTCAGAAACTGCCGGTCAGAGACGAGCGTCTGATTCAGTCTGTCGCGGAAACGGGTATATTTCGCATCATTGCCGGTGTTGCGGAGCGTGAAGGCATCAAAGTCCGTGATCGGGCTGCCGTCGGTCTTCCCGGTGACCGAGCCGGAAAACAGGTCATACCGGATCTTGGTATCGCCGTATTCCTTCCGCGCATACACATTGATGCTTTTTTGCGGATAGGAGCGCGTCGCACCGCCGTGAATCCGGATGCCGACGTTCTGTGTGAAAACCGGCTGCTTGCGGTCAATGATCTGAATGACTGCTTCGCGTTCCCATTCTTTGCCCTTCTGTGTGTAGTTTCCGACATAAGCCCAGTCCGGTGTTTCCTGGTCGTAGGAGGAACTGCTTTTCCAGCGTTCATATTCATTTCCGAGCACATAGATGCCTGTCTTATCATCAAACAGACTGCGCTCGTCGGTCATGATCGATATGATCTTCATTTGCTGATAATACGCTGCTTTTTCCTGAAACCCGACCAGATAGGTGTGAGAGATGACTGCGCTTTCCGTGCCGTCCGGCATGACAGCAACCGCACGGATGACCGTGGCTTTGTCTGTCGGATTATTTGCAAAGGCTTGCTGCGAATACGTTTCATCTGCCGAGATTCCCGCGTGATCGCTCACTGTGTTCTTCGTGCCGGATTCATCCTTGATCCCGATCGCACCGTGATAGCACAGACTGTCTGCGGACGGGCGGCTGCCGTCGAGCGTGTAATAGATCGCAGTGTTTTCCGGTGCGGAAAGCGTCAGTGAAAAGGGCGCGTCATAAAAGCCGCTTTCTGCGGAGAAGGTCAGCGTATCGGCGATCTCATGGACAGAGACCGCGGTTGTGTTTTCCGATGATTCTTCCGGTATGGGTACGGCTTCACTGCTTTCCTTCTCTGTGCATGAGAAAAGCGGAATGCAAAGTGTCAGCAGCAGAGTGAGCTTTGCTTTTCTGATTTTCATAGTGATTCTCCCGTGATATTGAAGCCATGTATTTGCATGAAGCATTATTATCTGATGCCTGATTTTCTATATTATACCAGATTCAGATGAGAAATGCAAGAACTGCGGCATTGCTCCTTGGCATGACCGGAACGAATGCAATAATAGATCAGGGGAATACGCGAAAGAAACAAAGCAGCAGCTATTCCGATCTGCTCACGATCCGGCAAAGGCTCAGGGCGGCGGCTTATCCCGACCCGCACGCGATCAACGGAAAATACCTGATACGAAGTCTGTATTTTGACAATCTGTCAGACAGGGCGCTCCGGGAAAAGATCGACGGTCTGAACCGCCGAGAAAAATTCCGCATCCGGTATTACAACGGCGATCCGTCCGTGATCCATCTGGAGAAGAAGAGCAAGTTCGATTCTCTCGGCAACAAGCAGAGCGCGCCGCTGACCACAGAGCAGGCGCAGGCGATCGTTGACGGCGAGCTTTCGTTCATGCCGGATTCGGAATACCCGCTGATCCGGGAGCTGTATTCCAAGATGACGCTGCAGGGCATCAAGCCGAAAACCATCGTGGATTACACGAGAGAGCCGTTTGTATTCCCGGCGGGCAATGTGCGCGTCACGCTCGATTACAATATCCGGAGCGGACTGCGCTGCACCGACTTTCTGAATCCCGGCTGCGTGACGGTTCCGGTTTCGGATGCCATCATTCTGGAAGTGAAATGGGATGCGTTCCTTCCCGACATCATCATAGATGCCGTGTCCCTCGCAGACAGGCGCGAGGGCGCGTTTTCCAACGGAGACAGCTACACCGGACAGATGATCCACAACTACTACCTCTGCGAGAAGGACGGTCAGCTCTCGATGATCCCGTGGGATTATAACCTCGCCTACGGGTCGTTCCACGGCGGAAATGCATCCTCCTCAGTCAATGCGGCGATCGACACGCCTGTCTCGGGCGATATGTCCGACCGCCCGATGGTCGCATGGATTTTCAGCAGCGAGGAATATACCGAACGGTATCACGCGCTGTTCGCCGAGTTCCTCGAAAGCAATGATTTTGCCGCTCTGGTGCGCGACACAGCCGCCATGATCGGCGAATATGTGCAGAAGGACCCGACCAAATTCTGCACCTATGAAGAATATGAGAAGGGCGTCGCTGCGATGTCGCAGTTCTGCACGCTCCGTGCGGAAAGCGTGCAGGGGCAGCTCAGCGGCACGATTCCTTCCACGTCGGCTGGGCAGTCCGCAGACAGCTCCGCGCTGATTGACACCGCAGACCTGAATATTTCCGACATGGGCTCGATGGGTTCGGGCGGCGGCGGATTCGGCGGCTTCGGCGGCGGGAAGCCCGGTCGCACCAATGACAGCGCCAGCGCGGAAAAGACGGCGTTCAAGCTGAGCAATATGAGCAATTCGCAGCAGTCCGGCGGCAATATGTCTTCCGCTTTCATCAGCAATGCGGCGGACGGCTTTGACCCCTCTGCGATGCCGGGCGGCTTCGGCGGCAGCATGCCGGAGGGCTTCTCACCGCCCGGCGGCTTTGACGGTAATAAGCAGGAAGGCTTTTCACCGCCTGGCGGACAGAACAATGCCGCCGACAGCGGAAAGTCGGATCAATCCGGGAGCAGTAGACCCGAAATGAGCAATTTCCCCGGCATGAACGGAGGCACGCAGAAGGACACAACAGAACAGTTGATTCTGCTCGGCATTTCGGCAGTGATTCTTCTGGCAGGTGTTGTGTTTGCTTTCAGATTCAAGAGATGATCTCTGCACCCGCAAATCGCTTTTTCGGCGCCGGAAGCCCGGTGGTTTGTGATTGGCTGCTAATACGGGGGCGTCGGGGCACCGCTGTTCTATAACTTCATCCGCGCGCTGTTTCAGGCGTGAGACTCTGAATGCAAAAAGAGCGGCGCATGCTTCCGGAACGTATCAACAAATATACCTGAAGCGCATCCGACGGGTCACAGAAATCCCGCCGGATGCGCTTTGCTGAATAGATCAACCTGAAAAATATTCGTGAATGGATTGGTATGATTTCCGGACAGCACATTTCCATATATTTATCAAGCTGCTTTTTCAAATGACTTTCTTTTGCCGTTAAACAGTACGCTTGCTTGACAGACAAGAAAAAATGATATATAATAGGAAAAAACACAGGAGGAACCGGGATGAATCCGAAAGAGTGTCTGGACAAAAGCGTATACATCCTCACAGAATACTACAACAACCGCACAGAGCCGTTCTTTGCACACATGGCAGAGAAAGCCGTCTGGCACGGACCGGCGATCGGGCAGTATCTTGTCGGTCTGGAGCAGATCCGTGAAGCATGGAGCCGCGAGGAGAATCCGCTGACCTTTACGATCGGCGACCTGAAAGCAGAGTATCTGCAAACATCGACGAAATCCTGCGAGGTCATGATGATGTTCGTTGTCACGACGCATTATCCGAACGGCGACGACATTTCGCTGCTGCAGCGCATACAGTTCAGCTGGGGCGAGACAGACTATACCGACGAAAACAAACGGCGGAAGCGCATTTCCCAGATCTATATGACCCATATCTCCAACCCCGTCGAGCAGCACAGCGCGGATTTTATCTATCCGCTGCATTATAATGAAGTCTACAATAAAGCGGAAAAGCCGCCGCAGGAGCCGCGCATCAGCTTTCGCGGCGAAAACAAAGCGTATTATTCGGTTGCCGTCAGCACGATCATCTGGATTCAGACAACGCCGGATCAGTGCTGCCTGATTCATACGCGCGATAAGGCGCTGAAAACAAGAACCAAGATGAAAGACATCGAAAAGCAGACGGAGGGTTATCTGATTCGCGTGCATTCGGGCTATATCGTCAACCCGCTGGATGTGGTGTCTGTCTGGCGGTTTAAGGTCTCTCTTTCGGACGGCACGGTGATCCCGATCCCGGAGAAGAAGTATACAGCCGTGAAGAAGAAGCTGCTGGAATACAAGGCGCTTGCATCGGTGTGACGGAGATCGCGAATCAGGCATTTTCCGGCTGCAATCATCTGATACTCAGGGGCTATACAAATTTGGCAGCGCGGTCACTGCTGCTGTTCTGCTTAATCTGAAACAAATCGGAGCGGCTGTCGAGCCGCTCCTTTTATTATTGATGAAAGATTCCTGTGCAATATTCTGAACATCCGTTGACGCCGGAGGAGGGGATGCGGATCCATCGCGCATCCGAGTTACAGTTCCTTCCGTGCAAGCCTTGCTCTGTCCGCAAATTCGGGGCGATCCGGGAATTCACCGGCGAGCTTGACCCAGATATCGTATGCCTGCCTGAGATGTGCCTTCCGTTCCCGGCGTCTCTTGCATATATCCGCGATGTTGAAATGCGTGCTCGCCAGTGCGTCATAGGCTTCCGCCGTGCCGAGCTGCTCTGCCAGCTCCGTGCGGAGCGCCAGTGCCTTGCCGTAATATTCGCCGGCGTGGTCAAGGTCGCCGAGCACAAAGCAGCAGAAGCCGATACGGTCACAGCACAGACCGATGTAATTACGGATTCCGGCATCTCCGCCGAGCTGCTCCAGCTGCTCAAATTCCCTGAGCGCATTCAGGTTCAGCTCCAGTGCAGACTGTGCATTCTCCCGAAACAGCTGGATTTCGCCGAGCCGTGCCCAGCAGAGCGCGATATCCCAGCGCACACGCGGGGAAGGCGTCTTTTCCATTGCCTCTCTGAGCTTTTTCAGGGCATTGGAAAACTGCACCTCTGCGGCGTCGGGATTGCCCTCCTGCATACTGATATCGCCCAGCAGCAGAAGATCGTCGGCGAAACGGTGCAGCAGATCACCCTGATCGGATGCACGGAGCATTTTCAGATGGAGCTGCTGTGACCGGACCGCATACGTTCTCGCCTCACGCAGCCTGCCGAATCTGAGATTCATGGCTGCGATCGTGAAGCAGAGCCTCGCCAGCATGAAGTTCACGTTGTAGGAATCGCTGTGTGCGGCGAGCTGCTCAAGGAGTTCCATTGCCTTTTCGTAATACGCCGTCGCCTCACGGCAGCTGCGCTCTGCTGCGATGTCGCCGAGCCGCTCATAGCAATCGCTGAGCATCAGCGTGTGCTTCTCGGAGCGGTGCTCCCCGATGAGCTGCAGCTCGATCGGCAGGGCGTTTTCAAAATATCTCTGTGCCTGCTCCGGCTTCCCCTGTGTGATATAGAATCCGCCGATATTATGATAGCTGCAGCAAAGATCATGCCGGGATTTCGGCGTCCGGTATTTCCGGGCATGCTCCTCACGGATTTTCAGACTCTTCAAAAACATCTTTTCTGCTTCGTCCGTCCGGCAAAGCTCCGTACAGACATTGCCGATCCGCTCATAGGCGGTCGCCAGATTTTCCATAATGACAGGTATATCGCTCTGCTCCAGCATGGAGCGGCAGAGGTCGGCTGCGCGCCGGAAGTACCGTTCGGCTTCCTCTGCAAAGCCCTGCACTGCATTGATCTGACCGAGCCGGTCACAGCACATCGCGAGCTGCAGCTGAACGTTTAAGGCATCCGAGCGTGCGGCATCCTCCCGGATCACGCTGTATGCCTGCTCATAGCAGCGCCGCGCATCATCGGGACGGACCTGCGACAGACGGAGATCGCCGAGCTGCACCAGAATCTGTGAATACTCCTCCCGGTCGCTGACATTCTCGCTCTGCTCGCAGACGGCGCCGCAGATCGCCGCAGCGCGCTCCAGAAATGGAGCTGCAGCATCCGGCTGATCCTGTGCCATGCGGCATTCGCCGGCAAGCCGGAGTGTTTTGGCGTGCTGCATTTTCAGTTCCGCGGTGTCTGTCTGTGCGGCGATCTCCTCCTGCAGCGCGAGGGCTGCATCGAGATGCTGCTGCACTTCACCGAGCCGCTGCATTTTCAGGAAGAGATTTGCCATCGCAGTGTGCTGATTTGCAAGGCGTATCCGATTCTGGATGTGGTCATTTTTCTCTGTTTTGGCTGCGCTGAGCTTCAGTGCTTTTTCGTAATACGCCTGAGCCGCGCTCGGGTCGTTCTGAATGAGCATGATCGAGCCGATCAGATGGTAGGCGCCGCACAGGTCATCCGCATAGAGCGTATCGAAGGATGCATAGCACGCCTCCAACAGCTGCGCCGCTTCCTCGGCATACCGGAGCGCCTTCGCCATTTCGCCGGTATCAAAATAATATCGGCTGAGCTTGATCGCGCGATCCGCCTGATAGCCGCGCGCCAGATTCGACCGTTCCGCGTCGGCATGAGCTTTGCTCGCCTCATATGCGGCGAGATAATGCTGCTCCGCCTCGCTCTGCTGCCCCATCGCAGCGAGAATCGAACCGATGCGCTCGTTGTAATACTGTTGACGGCGTTCCTTTTCGGAATCATTCCGGTTTTCGTTGATCTGCTGCGCGCGCTTGAGATACGCCAGCGCACTTGTCAGCTTGCCGTTTTCTTCTGCGAGCAGGCTCAGCTGGATATAGCAGTCCTCGATCTGCGCATCATGCTGCCCGATCCCGTATTTTGTGCAGTCCTGCTCCGCCTGCAGAAGTTCTCTGTAGACCTCCTCTGCCTCCCGCGATTTGCTGTTCACGGAAAGGATTTCCGCGAGGTATTTCAGCGAACGGATCAATTCCAGGTAATTCGGGTACTCCGGGGCATCCTCAAGCCGCTCCCGCTTCAGCTGTACGAGCCGCCGTTTCCACATCAGCGCCTGCTCCGGATCGCGCTTGACGCCCTCACCGAAGCTGTACATTCTCGCGATCTTTTCCATTGCCTCGGGCAGTCTGCTCTCCGCAGCATCGGTGATCATGGTTCGGGCGATTTCATAGTCGGTCTCGACGCTGACGCCGCCGAGATATGCCAGCCCGAGCATATAGATGCGCTCCGGATCGTTCAGCGACGCCTCTCCCTGCCGGATCAGATGCTGCAGCCTGTCCCGGAGGGTCTCTGTGAGCGCGTCCGCGTGTTCCGTGTTGACACAGGGCGGGATATTGATGTATTTCTTCGCGAGCTCATTCTGATCCGTTTCCAGCAGCATGGCGGGGAGGATCGTTTTCCCCGACGCGACTGCTTCGGGATATTCCTGCCGCATGACATAATTGTCCGCCTCAAGAACCTTCGGCGTGATGACCATTGCGAACAGATCGCTCTCCCGGATCGCAGTTCGGATCGCCTCGCGGTAATGCTCGCCGGGGACCAGATATTCGTCATACCAGAAAGCGATATTGCGCGCAAATGTGTTTTTGTGGATCATCCGCATCAGCCGCTGTGCTTCTCTGCGGTCCGCCTTGCGGTAGCTGAGGAAGATATATCCGTCGAAGGCATTGCGCAGCTCGCGCGCCAATTTGCTGTCATAGAGGACATTTTCGATGTGATCGGCGAATTTCTCCTCAAAGGAATGCGCTGTCTCGTCGTGCTGAGTCATGTCAAGGCAGTGCAGATCGCCGCAGACCGACGTGAACACTCTGCCGAGCTTGGGCTCAATAAGCACCGGCAGCACCGGGATGTGCTGCTCCAGCGCGTATTTCATGACACAGCACCGCGCATTGCATTCGGTATAGAGAAACTGACTGCTGACCAGCAGCACGATGAGCTGCATGCGCGAGAGGTCCTCCTCGAATTGCTCCGGGTCCTCGGGATGCTCGGGGTCGTTCTCGTAGAACACGATGCATCTCCGTTCCTTCTGAATCAGTGCTGCGAACGTATCAAAATGCTGTTGGACATCCTCGGGACAGCCTGTGAGAAACACACGCTGCTCATATTCCGGACTGATCCGGTATGTACCGTTCTGATACTGCATAGGGTTCACTCCTTTTCGTGTGACTGCCGATCATGGGTCAGACAGTGTATTTTGTATCCATACCGCTCCTGCCTGAATCGTTCACAGCCTTCTGCATCTGTCTGAATTATAGCACGTTCCGGCAGCATTTGCAAGTGCGAACAATGCGATTTCCTGTGCGGTCGGTATGCACAGCGGGAGCGGCTCATGCTGACTCCCGCTTATGCTGTCAGAAAAGAAAAAGACTGCTCTGAAAAAACAGAACAGTCTTCTGATTGACGGTTGGCAAGCGGTCTGATGGCTGACACCCTGCTGAGCAGTTCGATTATGAGTCAATCGCAAAAGGAAGCCATCTTAAAACAGCAGGGTACGCTTGCCGGTGTACAGGCTATCTTGTGACGGACTGATACTCCGGGGTAAACATTGGTCGTTGTTTAAAAGGAAGTCACAGCAGGCAGTTAGCCTGCTCCCGGAGTCAACGCCTGTACTGTGTTTATTATAGCATGAAAATCGTGCGGTGTCAAGATTCCATGAAGAAATTGCTGTCGATCAGGCTGATCTCCTTCGCGCCGGACGGCTTGCCCATGACGAGTACGAGATCGGCTGCCTCCGGACAGCCGACGGTCACGGCATCCTGTGCGGCGAACAGACGTCTGAGATAGTCGCTGACGCTGAACGCGCAGCTGTGTTCGACTGCCGCGTAATAATCCGGCAGAACAGCCCGACCGTTATCCGCCGGGATCCCGTCGAAGACGAGCAAACGGCGCTTCACGTCGATGTAGCCGTAATGGAGCATTTTGCAGCTGCCGGTGAGATAATGTGTGAAAAAGCAGTTATGCGGGTTGTAGAGCCGGATGTCGGTGCCGGTCTTTGCCACAGCCATCGCACCGACAAAGCACTCGTGAATCTCCCCGAAGGTCGGATAGCCGGCAAACAGATTGATATTGGCCGTGACACAGCAGACCGTCTCCTGCGCTTTTTCAAAATCAATGTCGATGTACTCCGCGGCGTCAGAATGTGTGATATCTCCGCTGAATACAATCGCGCCGGATTTGTAATCCGCATTCCAGCCGATATTGATCGGCGTGCCGTCCGCAGCGATCGCACTGCCGTGCAGATCGACGTCCACACGGTTCTGATCGTTCCAGTAGATGAAGAAGCGGATGCACTTCACGTTTTCGGGGATGCGGTAGGCAAGACCCGAGCGGATATATCCGCCCTCTGACGATTTGTCCGTGACGCGGAGCTCGGAGCGGCTGAGGTCGAAATCGGGCATCTGCACAAAGATCTTTTTTCCGCGCAGGATCGTATTGTTTGCAGCCAGACGGAATGTGAGCAGCCGCATGAACATGTCACAGAGCGCGGTCGCCTCGGCGTAGTCCCTTGCCTTGTCTGCCTCCGGCTTCTTTTGTCCGTAAAGGGAGGAAGGCCTGACATAGATTCTGCGCGCAGGGTCCGGCGGTTCATTCTTCTGTGCTTTGGCGGAGAAGAAGGAGACAAGGCTGACGAGCGTCTGCGTTTTGAGCTCGCCGGCGCGGGGCTTGAGCCTTGCGAAGATATCGTCGGCAGAATAGCCGTTTCGCAGCAGATAGGAAGCGTGCCGGATCATCATGCCGGGGCGTTCTGCGTAGGTGTCGAGCGCTTCGGGCGCTTTGCGCGCAACCATTTCCTTGACCGCGGATTCCCATGAGCGCATGCTCCCGGCGCGGAGCTCCGCAACTGCCTCCCTGTATTTCGGCTTGCGGGAATATGCGTTATAGTCAAGATATTTCAGCATCAGCAGGGTGCGCTCACGCTTTTTCGCCGAGAGGATCAGATTCCCGCGGAAATCGTACAGCGGATAGCTTTCGAGCAGCCGGACCAGCAGGCGCTTCTGCGAGGTCCTGAGATGGAACCGGCAGCGCGAGAGCGAATAGTCCATACATTTCCAGACATCGCCCGTGTGCTGGCAGAGTGCGGACAGGCAGGCGAGCTTCTGTGCGGGAGCGGTCTGTGCATCGGAGAAGATCGCGTGAAACACGACCAGTTGATTCTGCTTGAAGGTGATGCTGATTCCGGTCATCTCCTCTGCGGAGAGATGCTGCACGCATTCGGCAACGATCATCAGTTCCTTGTCGGTCATGCGCTCCGTCTTGGTCAGAACCGAGCGGTAGGGGAGGCGGTATTTGTCTGCACTGTCGGTCAGTGCGACCGTTTTTGCAGTCAGCAGCCTGTCATCCGGCTCTGTTTTTTCCGTGTCCTGCACATCGGGCAGCCAGCCTCTGGTGACGGGCATGCCTGAGATCCGTTCGATGCCGTAGGTCGAGAGATAATGCAAAATCTGGTGAAAGCGGAAAACAGCCTCGTCCATATCCATGACCTGTGAGGGAAAATCCGGATACATCGGCTTGGCCTTCACATCGCCGGCATATTCTCTGACTCTTGCGGGAAGCCCGTCGGCATCGGCTGACTGTGCCAGAATCACGATATCCTTCGGGGACAGCGTGTATCCCATTGCGAGCAGCTCTTCGTTGACGGTCATCGCCTTGACAAGGTTTTCCTCTGTCAGCGGGGCAGTATCGAAGGATACGGCAACCAGCCGGAGCTCTGAGAAAAGCAGCTGATCGTAATTCATATCATTCCCTCCGTTTTCATGCGTAATTAGTTTTTTATTATAGCATTGAATGCGGTGCTTGTCAAGGTGTGCAGGCACTTTTTGTCAGCGTTGTAAAAGAATCTCATCATCATTTGTGCAAATTGCAATACAAAAGGAGCTAAAAAATATAAAAATTCTTCTTGACATCCGGGAAAAAATATGGTAGAATATATCTATAGAAATATACACTAGGGAAAAAGAGCTTTTTTGATTTTGGGGAAACGCGCTTGGGTTTGATAACCGGCGGGGTTTTGATTGCTATGCTCTTTTTTCGTTGTATCATAGCGTTGAAGCAGCCGCATCCGGACGAAAATGTCAGAAGATGCGGCTTTTTTATATATCCGTCCGAAAGGGGAGTGGTCGTTTCAATCCGAGTGTGACAGCAACGGCGGCAGTGGCAGATCAGGGGCGTGTTTCATGCCGATGAAGCATAGAAACGCAATCACAAACAGAAAAAACAGAGGGGGTATTCTTATGGAAAACCGTCAGAGCAGGCTGCACCTGCTCAGAACAGCAATTTGTCTGCTCGCGGCAGGGGCTGCCTGCTGCGGGACAGCATTCACAGCATCGGCTGCGACAGAGGGCGATGTCAACCGCGACGGCAGCGTCAACATCACGGACGTCAAGCTGCTGCAGGCATTCCTGCTCGCAAAGAGCGATTCGCTCACCGACTGGCGCGCGGGCGATCTGGACGGAAACGGTCGGCTGAACGGCGCTGACCTGACGCTGCTCAAGCGCATTGTGATGCAGCAGCCGGAGGAGCCGGAGGAGCCGCGCTACATTCATCTCAGCGACAGCGGCATCACCTACGACGGCGCGCATATCTCTGTCAGCGGAAAGACCGTCACGATCGACGCCTCCGGCACCTATTATATCGACGGCAGCATTCGTGACGGACAGGTGCTCGTGCATGTGCCGGAT
Organism: Oscillospiraceae bacterium; assembly: GCA_016288755.1. Lineage (GTDB taxonomy): Bacteria > Bacillota > Clostridia > Oscillospirales > Ruminococcaceae > Firm-04. The sequence goes on along the minus strand of JAEELE010000104.1, from coordinate 8,735 downwards.
GAGAGCATCGACAGCAAGACCGTCAAGCTCTTCCTCAACGGCGTGAACATGGTCAACGGCTCCGCGCCGTGCATCATGGTCGAGAATGCGGAAAACACCTCCGTCAATCTCGTCGAGGGCAAGGATAATTCTCTTTCCGACGGCAAGGAAAAGCCTGCCTCGGAGGTCGAGACCGATATTGCCGTGCTGCACGCGAAGGATGACCTCACGGTCAAGGGCGACGGCAAGCTGAGCATCACCGCCGGGATCGCACACGGCATCCACTGCAACAATGATCTCAAGCTCAACGGCGGCGCGCTCGACATCGAGACCGAAAACGGCGACGCTGTCCGCGGCCGAACCTCCGTCAAGGTCAAGGACGGCAGTATCTTCATCAACACCGAGGGCGACGGCATCAAGTCGACCAAGGGCAGCCTCGAGATTTCGGGCGGCACTGTGCAGATCAAATCGAGCAAGGATGCGCTGCAGTCTGAGACTGAAATGTCTCTGACCGGCGGAACCGTGCAGGCATGCGGCGACCGCGGCTTAAAGCCCGGCACGACCGTCATGCTGGACGGCTGCACGCTGCTCGCGACTGCGACGGACACTCCCTGCGAGAATGTCGGCACGGCAGCACAGCCCACGATGCAGGTCAGTCTCGTCAAGGAATGGGCAAAGAACAATCCCATTGCGCTGACGGACGGCTCCGAAGACAACATTGTCTTCAATCTGAACACGCTGAAAAAGTACCGCTATGCGCTGGTCTCCTCTCCCGATCTCAGCACCGGGCGCAGCTATCAGCTCTGGGCTGGCGGTATTCAGGTCGAGCAGGGCGGACAGAACAGCTTCTCTCTCGGGAAGGACTATACAAAGGTCAACAATACCGATCATGCGAAGCTGCTCTACGCAAAGCTCTACAGCAAAACCGTCGTGCACAAGATCGACGTGCTGATGGACAAATCCAAGTGGGATGAATTCCTCACCCACGCGGACGAGGAAATCTATTATCCCTGTGATGTGATCATCGACGGCGAGCGCCTTGACAATGTCGGTATCCGCACCAAGGGCAACAGCTCGAGAATGTTCGTTTCGCAGGGGCACAGCCAGAAGTACAGCTGGCGCATCAAGTTCGACAAGTATGACAATTATCAGAACTACTACGGTCTGACAGAGCTCTGCATGAACAACATGTACTCCGATCCCTCCTGCATGCGCGACCGTCTCTGCTATGACGCACTCGAGGCGATCGACGGCGTCGGTCCGAACAGTGCGTGGACGGATATGTATCTGAACGGCGAGCTGTTCAGCTTCTACTTCCTCGCCGAGCAGCCCGGCGACACCCTCGCGGAGCGCCTTGCGACCAGCGATGACGCCGTGCTCTACAAGGCGACCGACAACGCCGGCAACAACGGCGGCAACAATCCGTGGGGAGGCGGCGGAAACGGCGGCTACTGCTCGTTCACAGAAAACATGCAGCTCTCCAATTTCTCGGTGAAATTCGGTGAAGACGACAGCTTTGCCCATATTGATGCGATCAAGAAGGCAATCAATCAGGTCTCGACCTCAAACTACAAGTTCATTGAGGATGTCATTGATGTGCCGAGCTTCCTGAAGGGCTTTGCGGTCAATGCCGTCATGTGCAACTACGACAGCTACAACGGCACGCTCGCACACAACTACTATCTGATGTATAACGACGGCAAGGCATATTTCGTCGGCTGGGACTATAACCTTGCGCTCGGCAACTTCATGGATTACGGTCAGTCCGTCAATTCGGACGTTACGACGAGCCTGTATCAGGTCGAGGTCAAGGACCGCCCGCTGGCAAAGCTGCTGCAGATTCCGGAATACTACGACATGTATGTCGGCTATGTCAAGACGATCGTTGCGATGTATGAGAATCCGGAGCAGACGGTCAATACCTATGCTGCGCTGATCGGTAGCCACGCGAAGAACGACCCGCATTCCTTCTTCACATCCGACAAGTTTGACTCCAACACCACGAAATCCGCACAGGGTCTGCAGGTCGGCAACGGTCAGCAGGGCGGCTGGGGCATGTGGGGCGGTATGTTCGCCGGTCCCGGCGGCGGCGTGTTCTCATTCGGCGGTGAAAACGTCTCCATTGTCGATTTCCTGTATAAGCGCATTGAGATCATACATTCGGCGATCCATTGAGCGAAGCAGAATCAAGTCATATTCTTACAGCAAAGAGCGCGTCCGACCGGGCGCGCTCTTATTTTACAGATATAATGTCTCCGATCTGCACACGGCGATATCCAATCTGAAAGCTGACATATGAAGGAGTGACAAAGAACAGAATGCAGGAATCTGTAATGTCCCGTAGATTTTGCGTCTCCAATGTCATAAAGGCATATGAAACGAATGGTATTGCAGGAATCAAGCCCAAGCTTCAGGGACGCAAAAAGGGCGCAGTTATGCCTTACTTGCAGCTTACAGCAGCTTGCATAGGTTGCCAGCCATATTTGTGAAAATATTGTTTAAGATTCAGTGGTATCATTATTATAGCATATTTCAGCAGACCTGTTAAGATGCTATTTTTAGATGACTTGTGTTCGCAGGTGAACAACCTGCACCGATTGACAGAGAAGACGGTTCACTTGATCTGCGGCAGCAGGAAACTGCTTGACACCGCCGCGGCGGAATGGTATAATGATAGAATAGTAAATGAACAAAACGGAAGGGGGTATCAACATGAAGATCACCGGAAAAGCGATCATGAGCTTATTGGGCGTTTCCAATCAAAGAGGCTTTTTGCGGGATGTATTCCGTCCGTTTGTGACATACGGGAATGATGTGATCGAATGCTGGCGTGTGCTGCGGCGGGAAGCCACCGGTCTGATGCAGGGGCGGGAGGTCCCCGGGCGTCGGGCGGCTGTCTCCGACTGGGCAGAAATGATTCGCAGCGACGGGGAGAAATACCGGCGTCTGAAGGAGAATCTTGCGAAATATCAGGACAAGCTGACGGCAAACCGTCAGAGATTCCTGCTCCTGTTCAGGGAGAATCAACCCGGCATGCCGGTCGCTCTGGCACAGAAGATCATGCGCAAATTCGAGGCGCACGAGGACAGCGAGGCTGTTTTGCTGATGCTGCTTTTGTCGATCTACCGGGAGGATATCCCGCTGCTTTCGTTTCTGTACATCGATGAGGAGAATACAGAGCCGCAGAAGCAGACGGCTCCCGCAGAAGTCAGGCTTCTTCCGCACATGATCTCTGCGAATCCGGTTTTTGTCAGACGTGAAAGCCTGCTTCTGGATATCCGCGAAAAGCTGATGCACAAAAACCATTTCGTCTTCCTGCAGGGGATGGGCGGAATCGGAAAGACAGAAACCGCAAAGCAATATGCCCTGCGGTTTACAAACAACTATGACATAATCGTCTTTGCGGAGTGCAACAGCACGCTGACAGCGCTGCTGAACGACAACACGGTGTTTACGCTGACAGCTCCGTTTGTTTCGGAGCGGCTGCTGAATGCGGTCGGCATGACCGAAACCGATGAGGAATTCTACAGCAGAAAGCTCGCCGCCCTGCGCCGTGCCGTGAATGACAAGACGCTGCTGGTGCTGGATAATATTGACACGCATGACCCGATGCTGCCGGATTTCCTGACCGGTGTCTGCCATGTGATCGTGACGACGCGGTGGCAGTCACAGGATGAGTACCCGGATGAAACGCTGTCATTGGAGGGAATCTATACCCCGGAGGAATGCAAGCAGATATTCTCGAAGTATTACGGAAGGGATGTGCAGGACGACCCGTTCGTCGAGCAGATGATATCGTATTTCTCCTGCCATACGCTCGCACTGGAGCTGACTGCCAAGCAGATGAAGGTCAGCGGGCTGTCGTCAGAAGAAATGTGGGAGATCATTCAGAATCAGGAGGAGGCAGAGCTGGAGGAGGAATTCCTGCTGCCGAACAAGGACCGCCGCGCAAGGAGCATGGCAGCGCATATCCAGCATATCTTCAATGTTTCCGCACTGAGCGAGACGGAACGGTATATCCTGTCCTGCATGTCTCTGATGCCGAAAAGCGGCTTGATGAAAAAATATGTCCGGAGCTTCTGCGGACTGAAAAGCTACAAGGAACTGAACCGGCTCGTTCAGCGCTCGTGGCTGCGCGAGCTGAATGACATCATTTCCATGCATACGCTCATCAGAGAAACGGTGCAGATCACCTGCAAGCCGACGCTCTGGAGCTGCTTCTCGTTTATCGAGCGGATGATGCTGGAGCTGTCGACCGCCAGCTGCTATTACGGAAAATCCGATGTGAAAACAATGATCTACGGGATCGCATCGAATCTGTACGAAGCATTTCCGGAGCCTGAACCGGAAACGAGCAGCTTCTACGACTGGGCGGAATCGATCTATTCGCTCTGCAGTCAGCCGATGAAAGCCCGGTCTATCGCACAGAAGATGTACCGGTTTTATCTGGAGCAGGTGGGCGATTCCGATTTCAGAACGACCCGGATGCTTTGCCGCTGGGGCAGCGAGGAGAGAATGTGCAATCAGCCGGAGGAAGCGCGGAGACTGCTGGAACGCGCACGGCTCCTCATGCTGCAGTATCCCAATAAAGACGAGCAGCAAATGATGTATCTTTCTGATGCCGATCAGATTCTGGCATACCTGTATCTGGAATTATATGAGAGAAACAAACAGGATGTGTTTCTGAAGTATGCCCGTCAGTGCGGAAAAGAACTGGTTGATATCCGAACCAGTCTTCCGCTCATGTCCGATCCGAAGAACCGATCGACCTTCAGCGGCTATCTGATCCTGGCAAAAACTGCGATTCGACAGCGCCGGCTGCACGAAGCAGAAGCGTATATCCGATCCGCAGAGACGATCTGTCAACAGTACAGTAATCCGTTCAGACAGTACACACTGGATCATGTGAAGGCGGAGCTTGCTGCCGCACAGGGAAATGACCGCGCCGCGATCGAATATCTGGAAGAGGCGTTTGCCTGCCGGGAACAGTATTTCGCAAGCGGTCCCGCCGATGATTCGGCGCTCAGTTATATCCAGATGAAGCTGCTGCTCGGCAGGCTCTGCGAAAGGACCGGCAATCCTGCCAGGGCGCTTTCCATATTCAGAGAGCTGCAGGAATCCCTGCGCACCCTGCCCTTTTTCCGGTCTGAATATGCGGAATTGGAAGCCCGTATCGCTGAGCTTGAAAAGCAGCTGTCGGAGGAAACCTGAACAGCTGACCCATGTGATTCCGGAATCCGATCGCAGCCGGACACAGATTTCAAATATTTTTTTGTGACCGCTCAGAGGACTGGGCGGCCATTTTTTACGCATCTGCTTGAAAAACATCACGGCTGTTCCGATCGTTGCCCAGGGAAACCGGGCAAATCGGAAAAAAGATGGATCACAACGCCGGGACATGATGTGCTATAATACAGTCACGGAAGCAAAGAGAGCGAGCGCACGAAGCGATCGGCTCCCACAGCGCGTATGGAGCTCCTGCTTCCCTTTCAGCTGCTTCTGGATCGCCTGCGGCCTTGCAAGCTGAGCGCATGCACATGCGCTGCGTGCGATCGGGAGCACCTGCCCGGAACAACACGGAGGTGATGCTATGATAAGAATTGCGTATTAGGAATGCCAGACAGAAGATGACTTGTCAACCGGAGATCCTCAAAAGAAGCTGCCGGCGCGCATCACCCTGCGGTGAACGCGAAGGCAGAAAACAATCAGACAAGAGTAATACGGAGGCATTACTATGAAAAAGATCACGGTCAAGAGAATGGCAGCAGTCCTTGTGTGCACGGGGGTACTGACCCAGACGGCAGTATCTTCCCCGTCGGTCCGCGTCTTTGCGGCATATGAAAACACACATGTCAATACCGGCAACCAGCGCGAAGACATTGTCGCCGTTGCGGAAACGCAGATCGGCTATCACGAAGGTGCAAGCAACGAGACCAAGTACAGTCACTGGCTGGGACCGATTGACGGATATCCCGTGAACGGCTACGGGTATCCGTGGTGCCACACGTTCGTTTCGTGGTGTGCAAATCAGGCAGGCATCCCGAAGACTGTGGTGCCGTATACCGCCGGCACTGTCGTGGGAAGACAATTCTTCATCAATGATGACGTGGCACTCTGGGAAGTCAGCGCGGCTTACGACCCGGATTCGGATTATTATATCCCTCAGCGCGGTGACATCATCTACTTCGGCGAAGGCAGCTCGCCCTGCCATGTGGGAATCGTGACGGACTGCGACGGCGGGACGGTCTGTACGGTCGAGGGCAACAGCTCCGATCAGGTCATCCGGCGCAGCTACAGCCTGACGGATTCCGGTATCATCGGCTACGGTGTTCCGGATTATGAAGGCGAGATCCTGCCGGATCCGGGTCACGTCATGAACGAGGAAGAGGCTGCCGGACGCACGATCCCTGACGGAGAGTATTACATCGGCACTGCCCTCAGCGAGTATCTGTTCCTCGATATCAACGGCGTCGGTGCAGCGCCCTCCGGAACCGAAGTGTTCTTCTGGAACTGCGACGAGGGCACCATGCCCACTGTCTATGACATCTGGACGGTCACCTACCTCAACAACGGCTTCTACCGCATCAAGCAGCGCTGCTCCGATGTGTGCCTCGAGGTGGCGGATGCGTCTCTTGCGTATGATGCAAACGTCAGAGTCTTCGATAACAACGGCACGGTCGCGCAGCAATGGTCGATTGCGGAGACCGATACCGGCTATGAGCTCAAGGCAAGATGCAACAGCTTCTGTCTCGATGTCTGCGGCGCGCAGCCTGTGAACGGCGCAAACGCGATGACGCATATTCAGAACAACGACCCGAACCAGCGCTTCACGTTCATTCCGTGCGACACCGATGACAGACCGGTCGCAGACGGCATTTACATGATCCTCGCTTCCGGCAATACTGCCTTCAGCCTCGACGGCTCCGGTCAGCCGAAGGATTATAAGGCGGGCACAAATGTCGCCCTCTGGAACGGCGCGAATGAACTGTTCCGTTTCAGATACACAGGCGGCGGCTGGTATGAGATCACCGAGTATTACTCCGGACTGGCACTGGATGTTGACAACAGCGGGCATCAGAACTATGCGGACAAATGCCGCAACATCATGCTGCACACACCGAACGGCGGAAACAATCAGCGCTGGCGGATCGTGAAGAATTCCAACGGCACATACACTTTTATCTCGCGGATCTCGGGGTATGCGCTGGACCTGTACGGCAACGATCTTCGCAACGGCGGCAACATTTCGCAGCATTTCAGGAATCAGAGCGCGGCGCAGTGCTGGAAGCTCACGCAGAGGACCTTTACGCTGAAGGTCGACCCGAACGGCGGCACCTACGGCGGCAGCACAACAGCCGTCACGAAGGACCCGAAGCTGATCTTCGGCACCGGAAACTGGTGGAACATCGGCGGAAGCAGCAATGCCGTGCGCAAGGGCTATACGCTGACCGGCTATTTCGATGCGAAAACAGGCGGCACAAAGGTCTACGATGCGGAAGGCGTCAGTGCGGAAACCATATATTTCAAGGATAAGACGTATGTCAGCCTCAGCGATCTGGTCGTGTATGCGCAGTGGCAGGCGAACGAATATACCGTCACCTTCAACAGCTGCGGCGGTACCACGGCAGCTTCCAAGAAGGTGAAAATGGACGCGCAGTACGGAAAGCTGCCGGAAAGCGCGCAGGAGGGCTATACGTTCGCAGGCTGGTACACGGCGGTAGAAAACGGCACAGAGGTCAAAGAAAGCACAGTGTTCCGTGACGCTGCCAACAAGACGCTGTACGCACACTGGATTCCCGTCGTGAACGACGATATAACCACGACGACTGAGACCACGACGACTGAGACCACGACGACTGAGGCCACGACGACTGAGACCACATCGTCTCCGGCAACCGAAGCAGCAGCGAATCTGCCCGGCGATGTGGACGGCAGCGGTGATGTCAACGTTGCAGACGCAGTGCTGCTGGCACGGTTCCTTGCGGAGGACGCTGAGGTTTCCGTCAGCGCGCAGGGCAAGGTGAATGCCGACATCAACGGTGACAGTGAGATCAACTGCGAAGACCTCACCGTGCTCCTCGAAATCCTTGCGGATATCCGATCTCAAGGATGATGAACAGCACGGCATAACAAACAGAACGCCCGATACGAAAAAACGATACCACAGAAGCAGCCGCCCGCGGGCGGCTGCTTGTTGCAGGCGGTCTCTCTAACATGCTTTTTATCATGGGGACCACAGGTAGTTCTTGTGCAATTTCATGTGCGATTTACTTGAAATAGGTGCACACGAAATGCTTTTTTACTTCTGTTTTCGGAATGAAAGATTATGATAGAACATAAGAAAATGGCGCAGATACGTGAATAATTTCGTGTCTGCGTCATTTCTTTTTGCGCCTGTGATACAAAAAAGATCAAAGGGGAACACAAAACGAAAACTCCCACGCAAGGCTGCATGGGAGTAATCATGGAGACGGGCACTGCCCGTTGACGGAGAAAGAGGAATTCGAACACCATCGCAAGTTGTGAAAATGCCGTATTTGCGTGATTTTTCGTTGTGGGAACCAGTGAAGTGGGAACTCGTGGGAACTGCATGAGACGGTCATTAATCAGCGAGGTGTGAAACCCCAAGTAAATCCTCAAAGAATCCATCGATTTTTTCGTCCACATGTCTGCGCTCATCAGAGAAAGTATGCTGATATACAGCTTTCAGCGTTGCGTTTGTAGACCAACCGCCGCGCTCCATTGCGTACTTGTCA
>JAEELE010000103.1 GCA_016288755.1 Oscillospiraceae bacterium | reverse complement strand
TCTCAGCGCTGATCGCTGCGTGCAGCTTTATCTACATCGGACGCGGCGCGGACGGCTATCCGCGGCTGCAGGTGATCGACGGCGGCAACGCGACCGGCATCATCGACCCGGTGACCAACATGCTCACCGAGGGCTATGCCGTGCTCGAGCGCGACAATAACAACAGTCCTACGCTCGAGGCATATTTCCGCCAGGGCATCACCGAATACTACCGGAACGGCAAGCGCGACGATGGGCTCACGCTGACGCACAAGGCGCCGTATGCGCTGCTCGTGCCGGTGATCTACCGCCCGGACGCCAAGCGCCCCTTCGGGCATTCGCGCATCTCGCGGAGCTGCATGCACATCGTCGAGGCGGTCGTGCGAACGCTGCGCCGCGCGGAGGTCTCCGCGGAGTTCTATTCCTTCCCGCAGCGCTATGTGCTCGGGCTCTCCGATGAGGCAGACAAGGTTGACAAGGCGCAGGCGATCATGTCGGCATTCCTCGATTTCCGCAAGGACGAGGACGGCGACAATCCGAGCGTCGGGCAGTTTGAGCAGCAGTCGATGGCGCCGTACACAGAGCAGGTGCGCATGCTGGCGTCTGTGTTCGCCGGAGAGACCGGTCTGACACTGGACGATCTCGGCTTTGCGACGGAAAACCCGTCCAGCGAGGGAGCGATCAGAGCAGCGCATGAGAATCTCCGGCTGACCGCAAGGCGCGCACAGCAGACCTTCGGCGTCGGGTATCTCAACGCGGGATATCTGGCAGCGTGCCTGCGCGATGATTACGCCTACAAGCGCAGCGCGTTCGCGTACACGGTCCCGGCATGGTATCCGATCTTCGAGCCGGATGCGGCGGGGCTTGCCTCGATCGGCGATGCGATCCTCAAAATGAATCAGGCGCAGGAGGGCTTCATGGGGGCGCGCAATTTGCGTGCGTTGACCGGTCTGGAGAGTGATGCGGAATGACCGGCGAGGAGCTGAAAGCGATCATTGCGGAGCGCATCGAACGCGACCCGCGCCTGCGCAGAATCCGCGCGAAGACCGCAAAAGGCAAGGCGACCAAAGCCGACAGCTTCACTTATTCGCGCATCTGCTCGGAGATCATGAGCGAGGAGCTCGCAAAGGCTGTGCTCGATCTGGACGACCGCGAGGGCATCTGCGCGGCGCTGCTGCGCGGGAACTACGAGGAGATCATGCAGACCGCCGACGCGATCCAGCGCAGCATCGACGAAAAGCAGCGCATCCACATGCAGCCGCGCAGACCGGCATTCCCGGCGGAGCGCGTGCAGCAGATCGCGCATTCGCTCGTTGACCCGACCGTGCCGGACGAGAAGATCGTGCGGCGTGCCGGCTCGACGGCGACGGTGAGCATGTCCTTCCACGATGATTTCGTGCAGGAGAATGCAGCCTTCCGCGCAAGAGCCGGGCTGAAATGCTGGATTACGCGGGAGACGGACGGCAGCTGCTGCAGGTGGTGCTCCGCGCTCGCCGGGCGTTATGAATACGGCGAGGAGCCGCAGGACGTTTACCGCCGGCATGACAACTGCTGCTGCACCGTGACCTATGAGAACGGCAGGAAGCGGCAGGATGTGTGGAGCAAGCGTACATGGGAAGCTCCGGCAGCCGGCGCGGGCGCAAAGGAGCCGGCAAGGCTGACACCGGAGCAGGCGGCTGCGAAAGAGGCGGAACATTTGCCGAAACGCTTGACACCGGGCGCGGAAAGTGGTACAATGGCATTAGAAGATATGTTTCACACGCAGGAAGACCCAATGCGTGAAGTTATAGGACCTGCATACAAAAACAATTTTCAAGAACTTGATGCCATTATTCGAGAGCTTGAAAGCAAAGGCATTGAGGTTGTCGTTTCGGATTCCAGTGAATCAATGGGTTATCAACCAGCGCCTAGCTTATCCGGCGGTCGTCCGGGGCGGGTAAAAATGGCAAGAGATGCTAGCCTATCAGCGTGGGAGCATGAAAGGCGACATGCGCTTGATGATGAACAATCAGGGTGGAACGGAAGGGCAATCTTACAGTTTGATCCTGATGAGCGGTATCAGTGGGAGATTAGAGCGTATCAAATTGAAATTGAAATGGCAAGGTCTTTAGGGCGAGAAGATATTGTAGAAAGGTTAAAGGTACTGCTTGAAATGGAAAGGAGGGCTATTTATGGCGAAGACGAATCGGTCTGAGAGTATTTGTAAAATGATTCGCGGTGATGTCGATGCAATGAAAACGGGGCTTTTTTCTGACAATCCGTATTATCGAATGGATGCTCTCATTTGGTTGTCGTACCATAATCTTTCTGTTCCGGAACTAATCGATCGGATTAAGCAACTTAAGAGTGATACAGCCGTTCTTATGGGGTATACAATCAGCAATTATGCTATTGCAGCCTTGTCAGCATTGAATGTTGAACGTTATAATGGAACTGATGCTGTTCAGCAGGAACTGAACGCACATATTGTCCCTACCAAAGAGCAAGCACAAGCGTTTTTAGCAAAATACGAGTAGACCCGCCCAGAAATGAGCGGGTTTTCTCATGCCAAGTCGAATCACTCGAAAAACAGCCCTGAAACACTCGAATCAGTCGCAAACGGCTGTCAATAGCGTGGATTTGAAGTGTTTTTGCAGCGAATTTGAAATGAGGTGGACACCATGACCGTGAGAGGAAACTGAATACACCCGAAGCACTCTGAACAGGGTGCTTTTTTCATGCCCGAACGCACGCTGAACGCACGCGTGCGTTTCTCTGAAAGGAGTGACACCATGCCCCAGCCCAGAGCACGCCCGGCAGGCGACCGTCGCCCGAACCCGTGCCTCCGCGCAAACATGCCGCGCGAAAAACAGATGCAATGATCGGCAAACAGAAATGCTCCGGTGCAGCGAAACACCGGAGCATTTTTCAGCCTTCTTCAAATTCGGAGACCAGCGCAGAGACCGTCTGCTTTGCGTCGCCGTAGATCATGACCGTGTTGTCATTGGTGAAGAGCGGGTTCTCGATGCCGGAAAAGCCGGTGCCCTTGCCTCGCTTGAGCACGAATACCGTGCGCGCCTCAAAGGCGTTGATGATCGGCATGCCGTAGAGCGGCGAGGATTCGTCGCTGATCGCCGACGGGTTTACAACGTCGTTTGCGCCGATGACGATCGCGACATCGGTATTGGGCATCTGCGGGTTCATCTCGTCGGCGGTTTTGAGCTGCTCATAGGGGACATTCGCCTCTGCAAGCAGCACGTTCATGTGACCGGGCATGCGTCCCGCGACCGGGTGGATCGCGAAGCTGACCTCTGCACCGTTCGCTTCGAGCTTATCCGCAAGCTCCTTGACCGCATGCTGCGCCTGCGCAACTGCCATGCCGTAGCCGGGAATGAACACGACCGAGCTCGCAGCCTCGAGAATCAGATATGCATCCTCGACGGACATTGCCTTGGGCTCCTTGCCGCTGCCGGCTGCACCCTTGGACTTCGATGCACCGAAGCTGCCGAAGAGCAGTGCATAGAGCGTGCGGTTCATCGCCTTGCACATAATCAGCGTCAGAATCAGTCCCGAGGTACCGACGAGACATCCCGAGACAACCAGCACCGAATTGCTGATCGCGAGACCGGCAAATGCTGCCGCCAGACCGGAGAAGGCGTTCAGCAGCGAGATGATGACCGGCATATCGCCGCCGCCGATCGTCACGACCATTGTGAAGCCGAGAATCAGATAGGCTGCCGTGACCAGAATCATGCCGATCAGCCCGAGTGCGACATGGCTGCCGCTGAACGCATAGAGCACGATCCCGATCAGCCCTGCGATCGCGAGCAGTGCGTTGAGTGCGTTTTTCGCGGGGATCGTCACGGATTTCTTGAACATCTTGCCCGAGAGCTTGCCCCATGCGACGACCGAGCCGGTGAAGGCGATCGCGCCGATCGCAACGGTCAGACCGAGCGTGATGCCGGTGAACGGCTCAGCATCGGCATTGATCGTGCGCGCGTTTGCATACTGCGCGAGTGCGACGAGCAGCGACGACAGACCGCCGAAGCCGTTGAACAGTGCGACGAGCTGGGGCATGCCGGTCATTTCGACCTTCTTCGCCCAGACCGCGCCGATCACGGCACCGACAGCGATTGCAGCCGCGATCAGCAGATAGCTCTTCACGCCTGCCGCGATGACCTCGCGCTCAAAGAGCACGGTGACAACGGCAATCAGCATGCCGACAGCGGAAAGCCCGTTGCCCCTTCTCGCGGTATCTGCCTTGCCCAGCAGCTTGATGCCGCGGATAAACAGCACCGCCGAGACCATATAGAGGACGGTGACAATGACATCTCTCACTTTTTCTTGTCCTCCTTCTTCTTGAACATGCCGAGCATGCGGTCCGTGACCAGATAGCCGCCGACCACGTTGATCGTTGCGAGCACGATGGCGACGACGCCGAACACGGTGCCGATGATGCTGCTCGGTGCGAGCACTGCGACAGCCGTTGCCGACATGGCGCCGACGATCGTGATGCCGGAAATCGCGTTTGTGCCGGACATCAGCGGCGTATGGAGCTGCGAGGGCACCTTCGAGATCAACTCGACCCCGAGAAAGCCTGCAATGACGAATACAAAAATCAGAAGCATGATCTCTCCCATATTACGCCTCCCTGAACCGTTCGTGGATGATGCTGCCGCCCTGTGTCAGCAGACATCCGCGCATGATCTCATCCTCGAGATTGACCTTGAATTCCTTCGCCTCTTTGTCGTAGAAGTGGGTGAGGAATGCGGTGAAGTTGCCCGAGAGCATCTTCGAGGCGTCACAGGGGACCTGCCGCTCGAGCAGGTCGCCCGGCAGAATGATGACCCCGTTTTCGGTGACGACCTCCTCGAAGGGCTTGGAGCCCTCGACATTGCCGCCGCTCGACACTGCCATATCGACAATGACAGAGCCCGGCATCATGCGGTCGATCACGTCCTTGGCGATCAGGCGCGGTGCCTTTCTGCCGAACACCTTCGCCGTCGTGATGACGATATTGGAGCGCTCGCAGACCTTCGCCTGCGCCTCCTGCTGCTTTTTGATCTGCTCGGGGGTCAGCTCCTTGGCATAGCCCTGCGCGGTCTGCCCCATTTCGCCGAGGTCGATCTTGACAAAGCTCGCGCCGAGCGACTTGACCTGCTCCTCCACGACCGGGCGTGTATCAAACGCATCGACGCGCGCGCCGAGACGCTTTGCAGTCGCGATCGCCTGCAAGCCCGCCACGCCGACACCGATGATAAACACGCGCGCGGGGTTGATCGTGCCCGAGGGCGTGACCATCATCGGCAGGATCTTCGGCAGACGCGCAGCAGCATTGAGCACCGCGACGTAGCCCGCCAGAGAGGTCTGCGAGGACTGCACATCCATCTTCTGCGCAAGGGTGGTGCGCGGGATCATTTCGAGCGAGACCGCCTGAATCTGCTTCTCGGCAAATTCATGCAGCAGCGCCTTTTCGTTGAACGGGTCCAGATAGCTCAGGTGCAGCGTGCCGGGCTTCAGACCGTCTGCACCGGCGGGCTTCAGGATGCGCAGCACGATCTCGCTGTCATAGCCCTCCTGCTCGCTGCCGATCAGCTCGGCGCCCGCCTTTTCATAGGCTTCGTCGGTGAAACCGCTCTTCGCGCCCGCACCGCGCACGACCTTGAACGAGAAGCCCATGCCGATGAGCTTCCTGATGTCGTCGGGGATCAGTGCAACGCGGGTCTCGCGCGGATCGGTTTCCCGGCAGACCAGAATTGTTTTCATCTCATTCTCCTCTCATAAACAGCAATAGATACGCCCCTCCTTTTTGAAAGGGCGTATCTTATTTTATGCTCAGTCCCAGGTCTGCGTATCGCGGCAGAACTCGGATTCTGTTTCAGCTGCCGGATACACGGTCTGCTCCGGCTTGCCGATCTGCATTTCCGGGGGCTCCATCGGGAAGCCCGTGACCGAAAGCCGATCTATCTCACGTTTTTCCATTTGCAACCTCCTGTTTTGCATGTATCACTTTCGCATGGATTACACAATGCCCTGTGCGTTCATTGCGTCGAGCACCTTCTCAAAGCCCGCGATGTTCGCGCCTGCAACATAGTTGCCCTCAAGACCGTATTTCTTCGCGGCAGCGCTGATGTTGGCGTAGACATTCTCCATAATGCTCTTCAGCTTAGCATCGACCTCGTCGAAGGTCCAGCTCAGACGCTCGCTGTTCTGCGACATCTCCAGCGCGGAGGTCGCGACGCCGCCCGCATTGGAAGCCTTGCCCGGGATGAACAGGATGCCGTTCTCCTGCAGGAACTTGGTCGCATCCTCGGTGGTCGGCATGTTGGCACCCTCGCAGACCGCGACGCAGCCGTTCGCCTTGAGCTGCTCTGCATCCTCGAGGAAGAGCTCGTTCTGGGTCGCGCAGGGGAGTGCGATATCGCAGGGGATCTGCCACACGCCTCTGCCCTCGTGATACTCGGAGGTCAGGCGCGCATTCTTGTATTCCGTCAGTCTTGCGCGGCGCACCTCCTTGATCTCCTTGAGCAGTGCGACGTCGATGCCGTCCGGATCATAGATCCAGCCGGTCGAATCGGAGCAGGTGACGACCTTTGCGCCGAGCTGCTGTGCCTTCTCGATCGCGTAGATTGCGACATTGCCCGCGCCGGAGACCGCGACGGTCTTGCCCTTGATATCAATGCCGTGGTCGCGGAGCAGCGCATCGGTGATGTAGAGCAGACCGTAGCCGGTCGCCTCGGTTCTTGCGAGCGAGCCGCCGTAGGAGAGCCCCTTGCCGGTCAGCACGCCCTCAAAGAGCGAGCGCAGACGCTTGTACTGTCCGAACATATAGCCGATCTCGCGGGCGCCCGTGCCGATATCGCCTGCGGGCACGTCGGTATCCGCGCCGATGTACTTATACAGCTCGGTCATGAAGCTCTGGCAGAAGTTCATGATCTCGCGGTCGGATTTGCCCTTGGGGTCGAAATCGGAGCCGCCCTTGCCGCCGCCGATCGGCAGACCGGTCAGCGAATTCTTGAAGATCTGCTCAAAGCCGAGGAATTTGATTGTGCCGAGCGTCACAGAGGGGTGCAGACGCAGACCGCCCTTGTACGGACCAATCGCGGAATTGAACTGCACTCTGTAGCCGGTGTTGACATGTGCATTGCCCTGATCGTCGATCCACGGCACGCGGAATTTGATCTGGCGCTCGGGATTGACCAGACGCTCGAGCAGCGCGTCTCTGCGGAACTGTGCCTCATTTGCGTCGACGATCACGCGGATCGAATCGAGCACCTCGCGCACTGCCTGATGGAACAGCGGCTCGTCCGGGTTCTTTTCGATGACCTGCGCAATGATTTCGTCTACATAAGACAGCTTTTCCTGTGTTTCCATGTTGATTCCTCCTGAGAAATGGATTAACCTGCCGGACAAACCGGCAAATTGACACAATAACATGATACCGTAAATTTTACGGGAAAGTCAACGAACACTGTCCGTTAAATATCCGACATCCGCCGGCAAATTTCAGAGAGCATGGCGTTTGCCACTTGCGCAGAGCATTCCGGGTTTCGTATAATAACCCCGTATGAAGGGAGTGCTTTGCATGCAGATTTGGGTCATCACATCGGAATTTTCAGCGGGAAACCGCATCTGCGGCTATCTTCGCGAAAACGGCTGCGATCAGGTCGCTGTTCTGCGCTGTCCTCCGGCGGAAAACCGCCTCTCGGAGGACAGCGTGCTTCTGATTTATCAGAAAACGCAGATCACGGAGTGGATCCGCACGGCGGCGCAGCTGCAGCACACGCACGGCTGCCGCGCGATCCTGCTGCTCGATCCGGACAAATATGCACGCTTTCTCGATGCCGGCAGGGCTGCGGACCTGACGCTGCTGCTCATGCCGGTCACATGCAGCATGCTGTCCGAGGCGCTGCATTACAGCCGGCGGTAATCGGACGGGAGCTGTCCGGTGCGGCGCTTGAACACGCGCGTGAAATAATCCGGTGACGAAAACCCGAGCAGCCGGCTGACATCCTGCACGCGGAACTGCCCCGATTCCAGCAGCAGCCGCGCATAGCGGATCTGGAGCTCCTTGTAGAATTCCCCGAAGGTCATGCCGAGCTTTGCCTTGAACCAGCGCCCGAAATAATCGCGGTTGAAGCCGAAATAGTCCGCAGCCAGCTCTACGGTCGCCGCCTGATCCTTCATTCTCAGCAGAAAGTCCTCGAGCTTCGCAAGGATCGGCGTGTTCTGGGGGCTCTGCGGCAGAATGCTCAGTGCATCCGCAAGCGCGGTGCGGTATTCGCTGTCGATCAGCCGTGTGTGGATCATCTCTGCGGCACGGTTCAGCGCGCGCAGCAGGTCCTCGGGCACAACGGGCTCGGAGAGAAAGTCGATCGCACCGAGCAGGAAGCATTCGCGCATCCGCTGGGAGTCGTCGTATTCGCTGATGACGATTGTGGGCATGCGCACGGGAAGATCGTCGGTCAGGCGCAGGAGCCTTGCAGCAAGGAATTCAGGCGCACGGTTGAAGCAGACCAGAATGTCACAGCGGTTTTCGCGCACCAGCGAGACCGCCTCATTGAGGTCTGCGGTGTGCATGCCGACCGTGTAGCCGGAATCCGCCAGCATGGCAGAGAACAGATCGAGCCGCTGTACGGCATATCTGCCCGAATCCGTCACAAGAATCTGCAGCTTCATCACAAAACGCCTCCTCTCCGCAAAAAAAAATAATAGGGCAGTTCTGCCTTTCCGGCGGAACAGCCCCATTGCTTTCCTACGGTTTCATTCTAGCACGATTGCGGAGGAATGTCAATTCCTTATGCGGTTTTCGTCGGAAATTTACCGGGATATGTCGTTTTTTCTTTTGATGAAGATACGCTAAAAACAGCATCAGACACGGATTTGCGCGCTCCGTGTCTGATGCTGTTTGTAAGGCAATGCGGGCGCAATGGAACACCCTGCATCACAGGTATCATAGCACAGTGCCGCGCTGTTTGCAAGGAACTGTCTGAAAAATGAAGGGTGAGCGCGGAAATTTCCCGGGTCATGCCGCAGCAGGCAGCATAGGAATCATCGGCGGCTTCTGTCTCCCGTCAGGGACAGGAACGCCGGTTTTCTGCTTTCACGCTTCCGGCGGCTGGAAAAGCTGTCATGAAATCCGCTGATTTTAACTCTCATTGCACCGCGTTTTTCCGTAAATCCGCCGAAGTTTACGGAAATCATGTGATTGCTCTGTGATTTACTTGACAGTGAATATATAAAAGTGTTATAATAATTTGCAAGAAAAAATGATTGGATCGCAGCTTTGCAGCATCACATTCGTTTCGGGAAGAACCGTCCGGGTACAGGGCGGCAGTCAGAATTTGGATGGGAATGAAAATATGAAGGCTTTACTGCAAGTATTCCGGTTCCGCAAGGTCGCGCTGGCGGTCGCAGACTGCTTTATCGTCATTGTTGCGGGGCTGATCGCGAATTTTATCCTGACCCTGATGCAGGACGGCATCGGGCGCACGGAAATGGTGATCTCAGTCGTGATCGGTACAGTCTGCTGCATCGGCGCGCTGACGGTCTTCGGCGCCTACACAAAGCTCTGGCGCTATTTCAACCGGAAGGACTACCTCTCCTGCCTGTACGGCACGGCGGTCGGTCTCGGTCTGGCTTCGCTCTTTGTGTATATCATCCGCGGAGGAATCCCGCTGCGGTATGTCCTGCTGCATATCGTGATCTCGATTATCGGCGTCTGCACGTTCCGCTATCTGTTCAAGTCCGCGTTTATTGAGCTGACCGACGCAGGGCGCAAGAGCTCCCAATACAAGCGCACCATGATGATCGGCGCGGGGCAGGCGTGCAAAGTGCTGATTAAGGAGATTCGCAACGCACAGAATTCGCCCTATGCCGGGGACAAGAGCACCGCGGTCTTCGACCCGGTCTGCATCATCGACGATGACCGCAGCAAGATCGGCAAGGAGATCGACGGCGTGCAGATTGTCGGCACAACCGATGAAATACAGAAATTCATCGAGGAGAAGGAGATTGAGCAGATCGTGTTCTGCATTCCCTCCTGCCTTGAGGACGAGCGCAAGCGTATCCTCGATATCTGCTCGGACACCAATCTTCCGGTGAAGGTCATCCCGTTCCTCGGCAATCTGCTCTTTGACGATGCACACACCTCGCTGCTCGGTCAGGTGCGTGATATCAAGGTCGAGGATCTGCTCGGGCGCGACCCGATCACCTTCGACAATGCCGACATCAGGCGCTTTATCAGCGGGAAGGTCTGCATGGTGACGGGCGGCGGCGGCTCGATCGGTTCGGAGCTTGTGCGCCAGATCGTGAAGTATCACCCCAAGCAGATCATCATTGTCGATATCTACGAAAACAACGCCTACGAGATTCAGCAGGAGCTGCTGATGGAATACGGCGATGAGCTCGATCTGGTCACACTGATCGCATCTGTCCGCGACTACTACCGCATGAATCAGATTTTCCAGCGCTATCATCCGCAGATCGTCTTCCATGCCGCTGCACACAAGCATGTGCCGCTGATGGAGGTCAGCCCGATGGAGGCGATCAAGAACAATGTCATCGGCACCTTCAACACCGCGACGCTCGCGCAGTATCACAACGTGGAAAAGTTCGTGATGATCTCCACGGACAAGGCGGTCAACCCGACCAATGTCATGGGCGCCTCCAAGCGCTGCTGCGAGATGATCGTGCAGTATCTCGCACAGCAGCATGAGGGAAAAACCGAGTTTGTCACGACGCGCTTCGGCAATGTGCTCGGCTCCAACGGCTCCGTGATCCCGCTGTTCAAGCGTCAGATCGAGCAGGGCAAGCCGGTCACGGTCACGCACCCGGATATCATCCGCTACTTCATGACGATTCCCGAGGCGGTCAGCCTTGTGATGGAGGCGGCGGCGATCGCACACGGCGGCGAAATCTTCGTGCTCGATATGGGCAAGCCCGTGCGCATCGTGGCGCTCGCCGAAAACCTCATCCGCATGTACGGCAAGGTGCCCTACCGCGATGTGAAGATCGAATTCACAGGTCTGCGTCCGGGAGAGAAGATTCGCGAGGAGCTGCTGATGGACGAGGAGGGCTTGCAGAAGACCGGCAACAAGCTGATCTTCATCGGCAGGCAGATCGACATTGACCCGGAACAGTTCATACAGGATCTGCGCGAGCTGCGTGATGCCGCCGCAGAAAACGACGAGGAAACGGCGGTCGCGGCGCTGCACCACATCGTCCCGACCTTCGTGACACCCGAGGAATTCAACAGCAAGAACATGGCGACCGTTTCCTGAGCATGACAGATCGAGCCCCCGCAGAGATGTTCTGCGGGGGCTTTTTTGTTGGTGTTATCCGAGCAGCATACGCTTGAGCAGCGTGAGGTCTGCGGCGCTGAGTCTGCCGTTTCCGTCGAGATCGCCGGCGCTCCAGTCGGGGAGCGTCTTCAACTGTGTCAGCAGATATTTGCACAGTGCGACCGCATCCGCGGCGGAGACCGTGCCGTCCGCGTTCACATCGCCGGGCAGCGGACCTGCCGCCTTCTGCTCCGTCACAAAAACCGCATAGTTGACGACGCCGTTCCCGGTGCCGTTGGTGCCGAGCGTGACGGTCTCACCGGCGGAGAAGTCCTTTGCATAGACCGCAAAGGTCACGTCGTTGGAGGTTTTGGCTGTTCCGTCGGTGACGGTGTAATCCGACAGCCACGCAGGAGCGCTGCTGTTGCGCTGATCCAGCAGCACATAGACCGTGATATCCGTGCCGGCTTGGAACAGGGCAAGATCGTCCGTGACCGATTTTGCGTCACATGCGGTGACAATGCGTTCTGCGCCGTTCAGCGAATCGGCAAGCTCGGTGAAGGTGAAATCGCGGTCGCCGAACACTGCTGCACCCGCTGCGGCATTCTGTGCGATGCTCCAGCCCGATGCGTGGTCGCTGTCGAGCACCGTGAGATTCTTGACCAGCCTTCCGCTCATCGGAATCGCGGCGGGGATCAGCTCCCAGTCCTGACAGCTTGCGCCGTTGACCTCCCACTCCTGCACATTGGCGCCGGCGGTCATTTCCGCATTGGTGACCTCGACTGCGGAATTCTCACCCGAGACGCGCGTGCGTAGCTTATAGCTGCCGTCGCCGTTCGCGGTCAGCATGAACTGCTGATTGGTGCCGTCGTTGCGCTGATAGAGGTCGATGTTGGTGCCGTTGTCCGCCTTTTTGCCCGCGACGTCGAGCACATAGCTTTCGTCGAGCGCCGTCGCGATGCAGTAGTAGCCGCTGCCCGCGTCGATCAGCTTCCAGATATCGTGCAAAGAGGTGTTGTCGGTGCCCCACTGCTGAATATTTGCGCCGTTCTCGGCGACGCCGCCCTCGACCTGCAGATACAGCCCGGAGTTGACATTGCGGATGCGGCAGGTGAAGCCATCAGCAAAGCTCGCCGCGGAGGGTCCGCTCGGTTCCTCGGTGTAGGCGAAGCTCGGCACGCCGCTCTTCGCATAGCGCAGATACATCATGCTGTCCTTCGAGGACTGCACGCCGGAATAGGTGCTGCAATAGGTCTTTGCGCTTTCGGCGGTGATCTTGGTGTAGCTGTAATTGCCGCCCGGACGCCATGAGCTTGGCTGCGAATAGCTCGGGTTGTTCTGCGTGCCCTGCCCCTGCACGGTGCGGCTGCAGCCGGAGAAGACCGATCCGCTCTCGGCATAGGCACCGGCAAAGGTGATGGAATTCCAGTCGCAGATGACATTGCCGCCGTTTTCGTAGACACAGTTTTCTGCGTAGACATCGCAGCCGCTGTGCACGGTATATGCCATGCTGAACGAATTGACGTAGTTGTTGAGCGAGTGGAAATAGCCCCAGCGCATGAGTCCCGGAGCGCGCGTCAGCGTCTTGTTGAACCGGTTGCTGATGATCGACATGCGCGGGAAGTTGTCGTATTTGTTTTTGACGTCCGCAGTGTCATCGGGGTAGCCGAGGATCAGACCGTACTCGTGCAGCCCGAAGGAATTGTCGGAGACCGTGCAGTAGTCGGCGTCATAGCAGCACGCGAGGAACTTGTCATAATCCTCCAGCCCGGTCGATGCCTTGTTGTAGTCCGCATGACCGGTGAAGGTGCAGTGATCGACCCAGAGATTCTGACCGGAGCCGAAGTAGGCGACGATCGAATCATTGCCGTTGGATTCCTTATCGTGCTGGAGGTCGAAATTCCTGATGATGAGATTGTTTCCGGTTCCGCTTTTGGATGCGGTGCAGAACTGGACATTGTACAACGTGTGCTTGGCATAGCTGCCGATGATGGTCTTGTTGCTGTGCACATAGATCCGACCGTCGGGGCAGTAATATCTGCCGGAGGAATCCTTGGTCAGATTCGAGACGGAAATATCGCCGGTGACAACGATCGTGTAGGGCGTGTCGGCGGTCGCATATTTTTTCAGGTCGTTGAAATTGCTGACCTCGACAACCTCGCCGAAGAGCCCGCCGATATCGCCCGCCTTGATGCTGCCGGTCTGGTCGTTCTGGCAGTAGCCCGCAAAGCCCTGCAGCCCGTCCGCATTGAGCAGGAAGAGCTGACTGTCCGCGCCGGTGTAGCCCGAGAGCGTCAGCCCGCCGCTGCCCTGCGTGAGTGCGAGCGCGGTGTTCTCATAGTTGACGATCTTGTAGTAGAGCCCGTTGCCGAGACGGTCGTTTTTCACGGGGATCACATACCAGTGCTGCGATTTTGCCGATTCGCTGCCGTAGACGATGACACCTGCGCCGTCGCTGACACTGTAATTCTGCGGCGTGAGCAGTCTGCCCGACTGTGCATTGACCAGCTTGAAAAAGGTCCCGTTGGAATCGGCGCCGACACGGTCAAAGCGCCAGGCAGGGGAGAGGTCGCTGCCGAGTGCCTTCATCGAGAGCGAGGAGCCGTCAGAAGTGCCGTTCTCAGTCAGCACCGCGGAATTGTCCTTTGCTGCGAGATTCATCAGCTGCGGGGGATAGTCCGTCGAGACAGCGTCTGCCGGGATCGCTGTCTGTCCGCCGAGCACCGGGAGCATACAGGTGCAGAGCATGACCGCCGACATCCAGAGTGCATGCAGTCTGCCAGTGCGTTTTTTCATGAGAATCATCTCCTTCAATCAGAAAATATCCGGCACTATCATTATATCGGAATCCCGGCGGCGTTGTCAATGTGCAATCGCGCACTTTTGCTGATGATTCCTCACAAAAACACAAAACGCAGCAACGGAACAACGCCTCACTCCTCACTTCTCATTTCTCATTTCTCGCTGCGTGAAGCAGAATTGCAGTGTGCCACGGTATCCCTTCAGCGGGATGCGGTACTGCGGCGCGAGCGGCGGTCCGCAGGAATGGGAGCCGACACCTGCCATCGCAAAATCTGCGCAGATCACGGTATCGCCGCAGGGAACCAGCGCGTGCCGGTGGGTTTTCCGTGCGAGCTCCTCCTGCGTGTATTCGCTGACATTGAACGAGAATCCCGTCTCCGAACGAATCTCCAGTGCGGTGTCTGCGCTGCACACGGTCAGATGCTTCGTGCCGAAATGCGAGCCGTTCTCCTGCGGGCGGAGATAGGGCTCATACAGCTCCGCGACGCTTGCGGTGTAGGTGCCCATGCGGCTGGCGCGGTGCTTGTCGGGATAGCTCTCATCGGGTCCGTACCCGAAATAGGTCACGCGGTCAAAGCTGCGTCCGACAAACAGCCGCAGACCGAACCGCGGCAGGACACTGAGCTTTTCGCTGTCTGCATCCAGCGCGGCGGAGACGGTCAGTCTGCCGTTCCCGTCGATGCGGAACTGCGCCTGCACGCGCGCAAACGGTCTGAAGATGCTGCGCCCGAAGCCGAGCGCGGCACGGATGACCGCACAGCCGTCCTCGATGCCCGCAGATGTGCCGTAGACCTTGACGCGCCAGTCGTCGAGAAAGAGCTGTTTCCACTCCGCACGCATGGTGTCGTTGTCAGTCGGCGCCCGGAAGAAGTTGAAGCATATAGGCTGTGTGAGCAGATCGCTCCCGTTCAGGCTGATCTCGGTGAATGCCGCATGCCGCTTGTCATAGCGAAAGCAGAGCGCCCCGGCGGTCACGGTCACGGACAGTGCGTCCTGCTGCAGCTTCGGAGCGTTGTCTGCCGCCGGAGTCGAGACCGGCGCCGCTTCGTGCAGCAGAAACTGGTCAAAGCCGACTGTGTGCCCGTCTGTTTTTGCCGTGAAGATGATGCTCAGATAGGTCTCCCGTGCAAAGCACTGCGCAGCCTCTGGAATGTGAATGCTGCATGTGCCCTCGGGCGGCAGCGCATAGCTGACCGGACCGCCGCAGAGCACGCCGGTCTCGTCGGTGATCTCCCAGCGGCATTCAAACAGGGTCTCCGCGCTGACAAAATGCAGCAGGCTCCTGAGCGTGAAGCGCCCGTCCGGTTCCCGCACCGCGCGCACCGGGCGATAGACCTGCGCGACCTCACGAAGCCCTGTGTGCGGCGTTCGGTCGGGATAGCAGAGCCCGTCGCAGCAGAAATTGCCGTCGTGGTGCAGCTCGCCGAAATCACCGCCATAGCCGTACTGCGGTTTGCCGTTCTCATCTGTCCCGATCGGGAATGCGTGGTCGCACCACTCCCACACGAGCCCGCCGATGCAGCGCTCCTGAGAGAGGAACATCTGCATATAGTCCTCCATATCGCCGGAGCTGTTGCCCATTGCGTGACAGTATTCGCAGAGCAGCAGCGGGCGCGTTTCTGCCGGATCGTTCAGGATATCGCGCATTTCGTCAACGGACGGGTACATCTTCGACACCGTATCCAGCACGGCATCGGGTGTCCCGTCAAGACAGTATGTGCTCTCGTAGTGCAGCGGGCGGGTCGGGTCGAGCGCTTTGACCGCCTCTGCCCCCGCTAGAAAGCTGCTGCCCCAGCCGCTTTCGTTGCCGAGCGACCAGAAAATCACGCAGGGGCGGTTGACATCGCGCTTCACGAGCAGCTCCTCGCGCTGCACGATCGCACTGCGGAACATCGGGTCCCCGGCGATCAGCGCGATGCCGTTGTAGCCGATCTCGGCATCCCACTGCAGATTCTGCGCGACCGTGACGCAGCCGTGTGCTTCGACATCCGCCTCGTCGATCACATAGAAGCCGTATTCGTCGCAGAGCCGGTAAAACTCCGGCGCATTCGGATAGTGCGCGGTGCGGATCGCGTTGATGTTGTGCGCCTTCATCAGCGACAGATCGCGGCGCATCTGCGCTTCGTCGGCGTAACAGCCGGTGTCGGGATCACTGTCATGGCGGTTGACGCCGAACAGCTTGACCCGTTTGCCGTTGAGCAGGAAAATGCCGTTTTCGATCGCGACCGAGCGGAAGCCGACCTGCTCGCAGATGCACTCACCCTCGGCGCGAAGCACAAGGCGATAGAGATTCGGCTGCTCCGCGCTCCACAGCCGCACCTGCTTAAGCTCCGCGTGAAACGGCACACCGGGCTCGGCAGTGCCCTCGCAGATGCAGCGGTCACCGTCAAACAGCTGCAGCGATGCCGCCGCGCCGGTGACCGAAACGGAGAAGCGCCCGTCCATATCGGAAGTGACACGGTAGTCCGTCAGTCGTTTTTCCGGGCGGGAGAGCATATACACGTCGCGGAAGATGCCGGAAAGCCGGAATTTGTCCTGATCCTCGAGATAGGTGCCGTCGCACCATTTCAGCACGGCGCAGACGATCGTGTTGTCACCCGCGGTCAGCAGGTCGGTGACGTCGAATTCGGTCAGTCTGTGCGACACCTGCGTATAGCCTGCGCACCGCCCGTTGACAAACAGATACAGGCAGCTGTCAACGCCCTCGAACACCAGAATGCGCCGCAGACCGTCCGGCTGATAGCGGTAGCTCCTGCGGTAGACGCCGACCGGATCGTCGTCGGGCACAAAGGGCGGGTCAAAGGGGAACGGATAGCAGATATTGGTGTAGACCGGGCGGTCGAAGCCGTGCAGCTGCCAGTTTGCGGGGACGGGGATCGTCTGCGTGAACGGCATGTCTGTGAAATCGTCCGGCAGATCAAGGATGCTGTCAAAATATGCAAAATCCCAGCTGCCGTTCAGCAGCTCCAGCCGCGCGGACCGTGTGCGGTCGCTGCAGGGCTCCTGCCCGTCCGCGAACGGGATAAAATAGGCGTGCGGCTCCAGCGTGCCGAAGCAGAGCAGACCGGGATTCTCATGTGCGTTCAGAAGGCTTTTCGGTGTGCCGGGTGCGGCGATTTGCGTGATATCCATATGGCTCCTCCGTTCTGAGTGATTCTGACTGCATTATAGCACGATCATCCGGCGGTGTCAAGCCGACCGTCCTGCCGCAGCTTTCGCCGAGAGAAGATGCATTTTGCGAAGAAATCCTGCATTTCACGAAGAGATCGCTTGCCCGCGCGTCGGTTCTGTGTTATGATGCAGCTGTCCTGTGGATCCTGATTGACATGCTTCATCATTGCAGGACGTACATTTCCAACCGACCCGTGCATCTGCACGGGTCAGAGAAAAAGATCGCTGTGCCTGCAGCGGGCAAGCGCAGCTGAATACAAAGCAGAACGGAGGAACGATCTGCTGAAAAAACGCACCGGCTATGACAGCAAGCCGGTGCGGTTTGTTATATGCAGTTTTCCGTGAACGATTCAAGAATCTGCTCCACCAGAAACGGATCCGGGCGCATGACCTGCCGGGTGTGGCGGTCGATCGCCTGCATAACGGCTTTCACGCAGCCTCTGGAAACCGGCAGCTGCTCACCGCCGTACAGCATGACGGCACGCCGTTCGCCGGGCATCATCATCCTGATCTCAGCGATGCGGACGATGTATTGCCTGTGCGTGCGGATATAGCCGAACGGCTCCAGCAGCCGGAGCGCCTCGTTCATGGTCATGCTCATCCGCAGTGTGCCGCAGCTACGCGTCCGGCAGTAGAGCGTGTGATCGCTCGCCATGATGAACCGGATATCCGATGCGGGAATGCGCCGTCTTCCGCCGCTGTCGTGCATGAGCAGCATCGGTGCGGCGGCGTCCGGGTCGGATTCGCGTCGGCTCTGCAGCGCGCAGAGCATTTCACGCAGACCGTTCTCCCGCTCGGCAATGGCGCAGGGGAGTGACTGTGCGCCGTCAAAAACGAGCGTGCGGGATTCCGCCGCAATGATGACATGCGTCTGCGATGCAATATTGCGGGCAGCCTCGACGGCCTCCCGGAGCGTAATATCGATCTGGTCGGAGGAAAGCAGAATCAGATCGAACGGCTCTCTGCTGTGGTCGGAGAGCATCGCCCAACCGAGCGAATAAGCAGATACCCGCGCGTCCGGGAAAACCTCTTCCAGAAGCCGCGTCTCCGCAAGCCTGATCCCGGGATGATGTGAACAGACGGCTGCAAGCAGAACCGAGCCCTCCTCTCTCATTGTCCGCCGCTGCTGTCCGGAACCGTCGCTTCGATCTCGTCGGGATTGTCGCCGCGCTCCAGAACAGACTTTCTGATCAAAGATGCGGCAGCGGTGATGAATTCCAGATTGGCGGGCTTGCGGTCCATGCGGAGCGGCAGCTGAAACCATGAGTACGCGGCTGCGGAATCGGGGTCCTGCTGCATGTCCTGCCATGCCGTCCGGATCGAATGACGGATGCAGTGCTCCACAGAGGCATATTTGCTGTGGAAGGCTGCCGCACAGTCGGGATAGATGCGCTGGGGCTGCTCCGGATACCGCACCGCGGTCAGGATGGCGTAGCGCAGATAGGTGAAGCCGGTCTGATTCGGCGAGATGCCGTATACATGCAGCAGATTGATGATATCCTCCTCCACCGGCGCCTGCGGACATCGCTTCGGTGTGGCGACAGCGTCCGCGGGCTCCTCGTAGGCATAGTCGCGGAGGAATTTCTCGCAGATCGCCGCAATGATCTGCTCGGAGGTGCGGGGGAGCCGCCAGCAATGCACCGACTGCAGCCGGAGGAGCCCCTCGAGAAAGAGATTGTGCGTGCGGAAGAGCGCGATGATGCAGAGATCGGTCTGCGAGAGGACCTCCTCGGCAAAGGAGAGAAAGTCCATCGTCGGATACATCGTGTTCAGGATCAGAAAGTCCGGGTGCTCCTGCCGGACCGCTGCGGTCAGTGCAAAGCGTGTCTGCGCGCGCAGCGTGACCCATACGCCCTTTTCCTGCAGGGCGGCGGAGATGGTTCCGGCGAGTGCGTCGCCGGGGTCTGCAATCAAAAACCGAATTTGTTTGTTCATCAGGATGCTCCTTTATACGAAAAGAATGCGTGATCCTGATTGACAATTCGTACATTTCCTAACATATTATAGCATTATCATGCATCGTTGTCAACCCTTTTTTTACATAATAATGCAGATTCTGCGTTATTTTGACAAATAATGCACCGTCCCCGCGGGTGCAGGGACGGTGCAGACCGTTCATGTATCGGAAAATCACTTGCGCTCCTTGAGAAGATCGCGGATCTCGGTGAGCAGGACCTCTTCCTTCGGCGGCTCGGCGGGCTTTTCCTCTTCCTTCTTCTTGCCGATGGACATCAGCTTGTTGACAGCCTTGACCATGAGGAAGATGCAGAATGCCATGATGAGGAAGTTGATGATCGCAGTGACGAAGTGTCCCCAGTTGAGCACCTGACCGGTGTCGCCGAGCTTGATCTGGCCGGCGACCTCAGTACCGCCGATGCATGCGATCAGCGGATTGATAAAATCCTCTGTGAATGCAGTGACGATGTTGCCGAATGCGGCACCGATGATGACGCCGACTGCCATGTCCATCACGTTGCCCTTGAGTGCGAATTCCTTAAATTCTGCGAAAAAACCTTTGCCCTTTTCCTTGAGATCAGCCATGTTAGATACTTCCTTTCTTTTGCAGCCCGGGAGACTGCTTGATACTTCTAATTATAGCACATTCCGGTCAAAAAAGCACTTGTGCAATCTGACGAAATTTTTCTGATATATCGCGGAAAATTGCGTGATCCTGCCAATCGTGCCCGGGCAATGCAAAAGCTGTGCATTCAGACGTATTTGCGCATGAAGCCCGGGAGCAGACCGGAGTCGTCCGGGGTATCCTCGGGTGCAGCCATCACAGAGGGCGGAACGTCCTTTTTGGGTGCCGGCTGTGCCTCGGCTGTGTTCTTGGGCTTGCGCAGTGTGATCGGCTTTGTCAGCACCGAATGTATTTTTTCTGTTGCCTCACCGACAGCATCTTTTTTGCCGCGGGAGAGCACATCCTGCAGGTCTGCGCCGCAGACAACGCAGAATGTATGTCTTGACTGGATCGGTTCACCGCATGACGGGCATCGCATAAGAATCACCTCAGCAGTTCTGACTGGTTTCGGACAGAGCACAGCGTGTGCTCTTCTTCTCTATAGTATAGCTGAAACGGCAGCAAAAGTCAATGAATCCACATAAAAATCGGCAATTCCATTAAGATATATCGCGATATTTGTACACTGTGCACAAAGTTGTAATGCCGTATGTACAATTTGCCCGCTGCTATGGTATAATATACCCACGGACAACAATCCGACATGATACGAAAGGAGCATGCTGCGCGCGGTTTTGTCTGCGCGGCATGAGAAGAATATGGCAGATTACCGGTCAACAGGGAAGGAGCTGCGGAAGTCTCCGAAGGGGCTTTTTGCGGCGCTGCTCGGGCTTGCAGTCCTCGCGGGCTGCTGGTGGGGCGCGATGCGCGTGATCAAAGGCATGAACAGGATCGAGCCGAAGCAGGCGGAGGAGAGCAGCGATCAGGAGGTTTCCGTTCTGGAGATCAGCACGGCGGATGAACCGGAAAACAAGGTCATCTATCAGTATGAGGCGGTTTTTGCATCCGATGTACACAGCGGTCCGCTGATGATCGTGAACCGGGATTATCCCACGGAGGATATCACCGACGGGCTGGTCACGATCTACTCCATGAAGAATTCGTTCTACGGTCTGCGCGATGTCAGCCTGCAGCTGCGCGAGGAGCCGGTCAGGGCGCTCAACGAAATGGCAGAGGCGATCCGCAATGAACTCGGCTATGCGCCCTTCCTGATCAGCACCGCATACCGGACAAAGGCAGATCAGCGGAAAATCTATTCGTCCTCGATCTCTGCGCAGGGGGCAAACGCGCCGGCAATGGCAGGCTTCAGCGATTATGAGACCGGCTATTCGGTCGGCATTACGCTGACGCGAAACGGCAGCTATTATGAGCTGTCCGGCGAAAAGGGTGCAGCGGAGCGCGAATGGATGGAGCGCAATGCCGCGAAATACGGCTTCATCCTGCGCTATCCGCAGGGGAAGGAATCCGTCACGCAGTTTGCCTATGATGCCTCGCATTACCGCTATGTCGGCGCGCCGCATGCGCTGTATATGCAGGAGCACGGGCTTTGTCTCGAGGAGTATATCGAGCTGCTCCGCTCGGGCTATTCCTATCCGGACGAGCACCTGACGATCCCGGACGGGCAGGGAAGGAGCTGCGAGGTGTTCTTCGCGCCGCTGGGTGCGTCTGCGGATACCGGTACCTTTGAGCTTCCGGTTCCGCTCGATTATCCCTACACCTATTCCGGCAACAACATTGACGGATTTATCGTGACGGTGACGGTCGCGCCCGCAGAAGCGCAGACGCCCGATTCCGCAGCAGAATGACCGCATACAGCAACAGAGCCGGGGGCAATGCGCTCCCGGCTCTGTCTGTTTTTATACGATTTTTATACGATCTGGCGCTTGAGCAGCGCAAGGTCTGTTGCATTGAGACGCTTGTTTCCGTCGAGGTCATAGCGAGCTGCCTCGCTGCTGGTCAGCGTGCTCTTTGCGAGCAGATAATCGACCAGCTTGTGCACGTCTGCGGAGGTGAAGCCCTCTCCCTGCACATAGACCGGCTTCACTGTGACGGTCTGTGCGTTCTCGTTCGGGGTGAGGTAGGTCGAAGCGGTTTTGCCAGCCAGCGTGCCGCCGGTGACCTCCCAGTGATCGAACACATAGCCGGATTTCGGCGCCGCGTGAAGCATGATCGGCTGATCGGAGGCATAGGTGCCGCTCCAGCTTGCATCGGTGAGCGTCAGCGTGTTGAGCCTGACGCTGCCCTGTGCCGGCGTCTGCGTGACCGTGACGGTCAGCTGCTGCTGCGAAACGGTGTTTCCGAGCCATTGCAGCACAAGGCGCTTGGCGTTGGTATCGCGGCTCTGCCAGAAGCTGCGGATCGTGCTGATCTCCTTTTGAATCTGGCTGGTCGGGTCGGTGTCCTGACCGGGATTTGTGCCCGGATTATCCGGATTGTTGGGGTCGTTCGGGTTCTGCGGACCGCCGATGCCGGGGAATTGCCAGTCGCCATCGCCCCAGCCGGGGAAATCCCAGCCGCCGCCCCAGCTGCTGCCGGCGGTATAGCCGAAGCGGTTGTAGGTCTCGATCAGCGCGGGCAGATATTCGCTTTCAAAGGCGTCGAGCTTTGCCACTGCCTTGTCGGCTTTGTAGTATTCGTTGCACTGGTCGAAATAGCAGCGCAGATAGAGTGTGCGGAATTCCTCGCAGTTCTGTGCAAGCCCGATGAACAGCTTCGGGAGCCATTCGCCCTGCTGTGCGTACTGCCGCAGCTTCTGGAAGGTCTCCGAGGTCGAGCTGCTCTGCGAGTAGAGCCCCTGCCCGTATTCGGTATCAAACAGCACGAACCGCCATTTGCCGTCGGCATAGGGTCTGCTCGGGTCGACGGTCTCGGTCTTCCAGAGCGCGTAATTGTTGTTGCCGAAGTCGCTGTTTGCGAGGATGGTCTCTGCCGCCATGTAATCGGCAAAGCTCTGCATGTCGATCAGTGCGGCGTATTTTGCGTACACATCAGCCGCGGTGAAATCCTGTGACAGCACCTGCGATTTCAGCGCCTCGTAATCCGCCCAGCCCTGCTCGGAGCCGTCGGAGAGCTCGTCGGTCTTGACAAAGCAGACGTCCTTTTCCTTGACGTCGTAGTGGGCGGAGACAAACTCCTTGCCGATCTTCTCGACGATGTTGTAGGCGCCCCAGAATTCGCCGTCGAGGAACACGGCACAGAGCGTCTGCTCCTGCGTGCCGAAGCTCCGGTCAGCGAGCAGCTCCTGATTGAGGCGGTCGCGCACCAGCGTCTTGTTGTCGTTGCCGCCGTTGCGCAGCGTCAGCTTGTCGAATTTCGTGATCGCCTTGCCGTCGATATCGGTCAGCGAACCGTTGAAGAAGTCATATTCCAGCTTGGTGGTGCCGTAATCGCTTCGGGCGTAGAGATTGAAGCTCTTCTGTGCGGCGGAGCGGGTGTAGGCACCGTGAATGCGGATGCCGACGCCTGCGGAATAGGTCGCCTTGCCCTGCTCGAACACGGTGATATGTGCCGGACGCTCCCACTCTCTGCCGCTCTGCGTATAGTTTGCAGGAACGATGCCGCCGCCCATCGGATTGAAGCCGGTCTGCCCCTGTTCAGCGCGGACCTTGCCTGTGACATAGATGCCCTTTTCGTAGTCGAACAGATTGTCGGGGTCGGTGACCAGCGAGATGACGCGCATGCTTCTCGCATAGCCGCCCTGCTCGTAGCCGATGAAATAGCTGTTTGTGGCGATATCGCTGACATTGCCGTTCGCATCGACCGCGATCGCGCGGACGATCATTGCCTTGTCGACCGGCTCGGAGGGCGCGGTGTAGCTGTCGCCGATATCGGTTCTCGCCGAATAGACATTCGGCTCGGAGGTCACATCCCTGACCTGGATCGCAGAGGCGTATTTCGTCGATGCAGTGGTCGGGTCGCTGCCGTCCGTGGTGTAATAGATCGTGCAGCCGGATTTTGCGCTCAGCGTGAGATTGAAGCCGGCGTCATAGAAGCCGCTGCCCTGCGAGAATACCGGCTTTTCCACAGCGATCTGCGCGACGGCGCTCTGCGGATTGCTCTTTCCGGCGGAGAGCTCCCGCAGCACGGCGAAGGTGTCACTGCCGTCCGGCACTCTGCCGAAGGAGGTGTTGTCATCGAGTGCGGGAACCTCGACCTGCTCAAGGATATTGCCCGAGGCATCGGAGAGCACGACGGTCTCGCCCTTCTTTGCGAGCCCGAACGGTGCGCCCGTGACGCCGCTGGTCGATTCGATGCCGCACCAGATCGTCAGATAGCCCTTTGCGGGCACGGAGCTTCCCGCAGGAAGCGTGTAGGCGAGCGGTGTGTCCGGATTGTCAGACAGTCCCCAGCCCGCGACAGAGACTGCTGTGCTGCCGGGGTTGTAGAGTTCCACGAAGTCATAGAATTGCCCGTCCGAAGCAGCGGCAGCGGTGTTCTTGGTGCAGATCTCGTTGATGACGACTGCACCCGCGCCGGCGGCATTCAGCGGCAGTGCGGAGAAGAACCCTGCACTGACCAAAGCGCTCAATCCCGCGGACAGCCATGCTTGATGCATGCCTTTTCTCATATAAATCCCCTCTTATTATGATTTGGCATCTGATGCCAATTTGATTATATCACAGAAAGCGGCGCTCGTCAAGTGTTTTGTGCGAAATCCACAATACTCAGCCCTGTTATCCGGGTATTTATTTGTCGCTCTGTGCAGTTTTTTCCTGTTTTTTTTCGGCTATAATCTGTGATTATTAAGAAGTATTTAAGGTGCGCATTGTACAAAAGGGAGAAATTGAAAATCCGAAGAAAAAATGAGCAGCTGCGTGTATCGAACCCGAACTCCGGTGCGCATCCGATTCAGCAAAAAACGCGAAAGAGACGGAACAACTTCTCCCTGAATTACGGTTTCCCGCAGCTTTCCCGACAAGCAGACGCCCCGGCATGGAAGCGCCGGGGCGTCGATCTGTGTTAGGGTGTGTTGACACTATAGTAATGTGCGGATTTTTGAGATGATTTTGTTCCGTTCCAGGCAAAATTCCGCAGGCGGGCTGTCGCATGTTTGCAGGCAAACTGCGCAGTTCCGCTATGCGGAACATGCGCCCGGCAAGGTTTTTTAACGACGAAGGGCAAATCAGCCAAAAAGACGTGCGATAGGCTTAGTGTCAACACACCCTATTTCAGCCAGCCGGCTTCTGCTGCCTGTTCGATGAGGGAGACCGCAAAGCTGCCGAGCGTCTCCGAGCCTGCAAACACGGGCTGCATCCTGCCCATGACCTGCTCGCGCCGGGTGCCGTGTGCGCGCCACGCTTCGCCCTGCTTGTTGAAATTGAGCATCAGCGGCTGGATGCGGTCGAGCGCATTGGCAAAGCGTGCCTCCGGTGTCGACTGCGCCTCAAACTCCTCCCAGAGCCTTTTCAGGCGTTCGCCCTGCTCCGGCGGCAGCAGCCCGTAGAGGCGCTCCGCGGCTTTCTGCTCGCGTTCGGCTTTGGTCGCGTTGCCCGCCTCGTCGTAGGCATAGGTGTCGCCCGCGTCGATCTCGACGATATCATGGATCAGCACGGTCTCCAGCACGGTCGTCAGATCGACCGGCTCATTGGCATATTCCCGCAGCACGATCGCCAGCATTGCCAGATGCCATGCGTGTTCGGCGTCGTTTTCGGCGCGGTCCTCGTGCAGCACGCGCGTCTGCCGGTAGATATTCTTCATCTTATCCATCTCGAGCAGAAAGGCGATCTGCTCGGAAAAGCGCTGACTGTCATTCATATCGAAAACCCTCCGTTGACGGGCAGAATCTGTCCGGTGATGAATTTTGCGCGGTCAGAGGCGAGAAACGCGACCGCATCTGCGACGTCCTCCGGCGTGCCGATGCGGCAGAGCGGCGTTTCCTCCGCGAGTGCCTGCATGGTCTCCGCGCTGTGGCAGGCGTTCATGTCGGTGGAGATCACGCCCGGCGAGACGCAGTTGACGCGGATGCCGGAGGGTCCGACCTCCTTTGCGAGCGCCCTTGTGAAGCCGATGACCGCCGCCTTCGATGCGGAATACTGCACCTCGCACGCGGCGCCGACTTCCCCCCACACCGACGCGATATTGACGATGCAGCCGCTGTGCCGGTGCAGCATCGCGGGGAGCACGCGCTTGGTCAGGCGCATGGGCGCGGCGGCGTTGACGCGAAGGAGCCGCGCCTCATCCGCATCGGAAATATCCTGAAACAGCCCCGTGACCGAGACCCCGGCATTGTTGACGAGCAGATCGAGCCGCCCGAAGCGCTGCAGGACCTCTGCCGCCATGCGGTCAAGCGCCGGAAAATCGGACAGATCAGCCTGCACCGCGATCCCGCCGATCTCATCGGCAAGCGCCTGTGCACGCTCAGTCTGCCGGTGACAGTGCACCGCGACCGTGTAGCCGTCCTTCGCAAGCCGCCTTGCAGCAGCGGCGCCGATCCCGCGCGACGCACCCGTGACAAGAGCAAACATCGGATTCCTCCTTTTGCCGTGCCGTGATTTTTTCGCTCAAGCCCATTGCTTTTTCTGCGAAATTGTGATATAATGAAACATCATGCGATAAAGGATGTGAACGGATTGGATCAGGCAATGATCGACCGCATCAACGAGCTGGCGCGCAAGTCTAAAACCGTCGGTCTGACGGAGGAGGAGCGCACCGAGCAGCAGCGTCTCCGCGACGCCTATCGGGCAGCCTTCCGGCAGAGCCTCATCGGCACGCTGGAGCACACCGTGATCGTCGACAAGTCGGGCAAGGTGCTGCGCCGGGTCGCTGACGCGCACAAAAAGCCTGCCGAATAAACCGAAAGCGTCCCGGCAGGGGAGCCGGAACGCCGGGAACGGTTGCGGGCTGTGCCCGATGCTGCTGACCGGACTTGAACCGGTACGGTGTCTCCACCGAGAGATTTTAAGT
>JAEELE010000102.1 GCA_016288755.1 Oscillospiraceae bacterium | reverse complement strand
GATAAGCAAGTCGTTTAGTCACACACAAAACAGTCCTTCTTTTTGTATATCATTGGTTTTATCTGTTTATGAACCACTATATTTAGAAAAGCTATTGGTATCGGTACAATATATAGCAGGTGTAGGGACTGAACAGTTACGTTTCAAGGAGCACTGCACCGATCGCGAGCCTGCCGTCATCGCACACGCGCTTGAAGCCGACGGGAACAACATTCGGCGCAGAACCGTTATCATTGCAGGTCGCGATATACCAAAGATTTTCGTTGAAAATCTTTTTGACACTGTCGGGTATCATAGCGATCAAAGCTGCTGGTTCAGCCAGTTCTGGAGACCGATCTTTTGTTCCGCATCCGTATTCAGCATGAACGCATCCGGGTTTCTGCAGCAATATGATTCACGAGCCTGTGCTGTTGAATTTCGAT
Organism: Oscillospiraceae bacterium; assembly: GCA_016288755.1. Classification (GTDB taxonomy): domain Bacteria; phylum Bacillota; class Clostridia; order Oscillospirales; family Ruminococcaceae; genus Firm-04. Next base: position 49,685 of record JAEELE010000102.1, on the reverse strand, counting down.
GCACCGTACATCCAGAACCGGTAGGCAAGATAGAAGAACACTGCGCCGATCAGCGGCGAGAGCCACGACAGCAGCGATACCTCGGAGGGTCTGAGTACCATCATTCCCGGATAGTACGCAATAAACGCGATCGGGATGATGTAGGTGAAGATGAAGCGGAATACAGGCGAGAAGATCGTGATCGGATATTTTGCATAATCACGGAAGCGAAACGCCAGATCGAGCACATAAAAGGAATTCTCGATCCAGAAGCAGGAAGCGGCAGCGGCTGTCTGCAATGCCGCCATGACGAACGATGCACCCGCAAGAAATACGAGCAGCTTCAGGACGGCAAGCGGTGTCACGGCGAGTCCGAGCTTTGCCCATGCGTACACCAGCGTTCCGATACCGAATGCGAGCTGCCCAAGCCCCTTGGCATCGAAAATCTCGGATTCATAGTAGAAAAACAGATTGATCGGGCGGAAGCAGTATTTGATGAAATCGCCTGAATAGACCTGCTGCCGGAGATTCCAGTTGTTGTCGAGCATACACTGTGTCGGGGTGACGGACAGCAGCGAAAAGCCGTAGAGGAAGAGCATTTCGTGATAGCTGTAGCCGCTGATCGACGGAAAATTGCGGAACATGATCCAGAAGCTGACAAAGCCCGCGATATTGGTGAAGATCATGCCGACCGTGGAGATGATGAAGTCGGCACGGTAGCTCATTTTGCTTTTCAAGTCCTGCGCGAGTATCTTGAAATAGATGCGCAGATAAAAGCGAAATCCTTTTCGTTTCATGACATTAACCTCCGTTGACTGTGATCTGCCGCAGCGAGCACTTCCAGAACAGACTGCTGACAACGGTCAGTCCGACTGCCCAGAGCAGCTGCACCGCGACCGTCGGCAGAACCTCGGCAGGTGTCGGATCGGCTTGCAGCAGAATGGTCAGCGGCGCATTGTAGATCGACTGGAACGGCAGGCAGTCCACGATTTTCCGCAGACTGTCCGGAAAAAAAGCCAGCGGGATCGTCGCACCGGAGAGCAGCAGCACGATCACCTGCTTCATGATGTTGATGCCCCAGATGGATTCGGTGAACAGGCAGATCGTCCCCACGATGAAATCAATGCTGTAATTGATCATCACAGCCAGCACGACTGAAAGGGCAAACCAGAGCAGATTGATGCCCAGCGGCACGGCACCGTGCGTGAGAACCGTAACTGCGATGAACGTCGGCAGGAATGTCGCAAAGAACTGTGTCACAAAGCCGCCAGAATACGACCAGAACAGATATCTGCGGTAACTCATCGGCTTGAGCAGATCGAGCACGATCTTGCCCGACTGGATATTGCGCCCGATCTCCCAGACCGTATACATCTCCATGAAATTGAACAGTGCGGTTGCCAGCACGAGGTAGATCAGCGTATCGGTGAACGTCATGCCGTTGACGCTGCCGCCGCCTGCCGAAGCATAGATCGACCTCCACAGGAAATAAACGAGGATGAGATAGAGCAGGTTGCCGATGACCATGACGAACATGCCCAATTTGAAATGAAGGGATTCGATGATGCCGGCACGGGTCAGCGCGAAGTATTTCCGCAGCTTCATCACACCACTCCCCCCTCGTAGATGCGCTTGATCACATCCTCGCTCGAAATCTCCTCCAGCTGCATATCCCGGATATCATACGACTTCTGCAGCTGACTCAGAACACTGATGACCTTCTGCTTGTCTTCGTTGACGAGAACGGAGATCCAGTTCTCATTCGCGGACACGGAGCATTCCGGCAGCTCGGCTGCGATGCGCTTCGCCTGCTCGGAAAGATCGCCCTTCACGCGGAGCTTCAGGGTACGGTACGCGCCGAAAAATTTTTTCAGATGCTCGATATCGTTATCGTAGAGCATCTTGCCCTTGTCGATGATGACAATGCGGCGGCAGAGGGCATCGACATCGCCCATGTCGTGCGTGGTCAGGATGACGGTGGTATTTTTCCGGCGGTTGAGCTCGTGGATGAGGGTGCGGATCTTCGCTTTCATCGACACGTCAAGCCCGATCGTCGGCTCATCGAGGAAGACGATTTTCGGGTCGTGCAGGAATGCCGCGAGAATATCGCTGAGTGTCCGCTGTCCGAGCGACATCTGACGCACGGGCTTATGCAGCAGCGGCTCGATATCGACAAGCGAACGGTAGAGCGCGAGCATTTCGTCATACTGCGCATCCGTGATCTGGTAGATATCCTTGAGCAGCCTGAACGATTCCACAAGCGGCAGCGCCCACCAGAGCTGTGACCGCTGTCCGAAAACGACGCCGATATTCTGCGCGTTGCGGGTGCGGTTTTTATACGGCACACAGCCGTTGACGAGAATCTCGCCGGAGGTCGGCTCCAGAACGCCTGCCATCATTTTGATGGTCGTGGATTTCCCGGCGCCGTTCGGTCCGAGATAGCCGACGATTTCTCCCTGCGCAATGCTGATCGAAATATCATCGACAGCGTGAACGGTGTGATAGCTCCGCGAAAACAAGTCGCGGATGCTGCCCCGCAGTCCCTCGTGTCTGTCCGGGACGCGGAATTCCTTTGTGATATGGTTGATCCTGATGATCTCATCCATGTGTTCCACCTCTTTCTTCCGGCACAGAAGCCGGGATGAAGTCACTGAATTTTGCGTTTGGGTATGATCTCATTATACTACAGGATCACAGTGCTGTCAATCGCAATCCTGCAGAATACAATTATAAAACAGTACCGATACGACGATCACGGAGATCGCGCAGGAATCCGGGCAGAAGTCCGAGCGCGTACCGTGCCTGTCCCGACGGACCACAGGCTCCGATTCCGTTGTGAACAAGCAGGATTCAGCCTGACGGTTGCGAGAATGAGGATCGCTCGTCCTGTCACAGTCAGAGCAGAAGAACGTGAAGGAATCACAAGGATTCGCAGGTGCTGCCGGGAATGTCAAACAGCACAAAAACGTCAGTAAGCGTATGCAAACCATTATGAAATCGCACGAAATTGCTGTTTCCGCTTCGGAACATCTTGACAAATCGGATCGGAAGTGCTAAAATATATCCGGTTAGCAAAATCTAACCTTTTCTTCTATATTTATGTTAGCTGTATCTAACAAGAAGTGAGGAATGTATGATGCCGCTCAGTCTTGCAGAAGCCAACACGCCGCTGACCATCCGGAAAATCGGCGGGAATCCGGCGCTCAGGCTCCATCTCGAAAATCTTGGGTTTACCGTCGGTGAAACGGTCACGCTCATCAGCAATCTCGGGGAGAATGTGATCGTCAGGGTCAAGGAATCCCGCGTCGCGATCGGTGCGGATATGGCAAGAAAAATCATGGTATAAGGAGGAACCCGATATGAAAACGCTCAGAGAAGTCCCGATCGGCAGCACGGCACGGGTCGTGAAGCTGCACGGTGAGGGCGCGATCAAGCGCCGCATCATGGATATGGGCATCACCCGCGGCACGGAGATTTTTGTGCGGAAGGTCGCACCGCTCGGCGATCCGATCGAGCTCAACGTACGCGGCTATGAGCTCTCGCTCCGCAAGGCGGATGCCGAGCTCATCGAGGTCGAATAATTCTGTAAGCAAAGGTTAGGCAAATCTAACCAAAGGAAGGAAGCATGATTATGGATATCCGCATTGCGCTTGCCGGAAACCCCAACTCCGGCAAGACGACTCTGTTCAACGCGCTGACGGGCTCGAATCAGTTTGTCGGAAACTGGCCGGGCGTCACGGTTGAAAAGAAAGAGGGCAAGCTCAAGGGGCACGACGGCGTGACGATCACCGACCTGCCCGGCATCTACTCGCTCTCGCCCTATACGCTGGAGGAGGTCGTCGCCCGAAACTACCTGATCGGTGAGCGCCCTGACGCAATCCTCAATATCATTGACGGCACGAATCTCGAGCGCAATCTCTACCTGACGACGCAGCTTGTCGAGCTCGGCATTCCGGTCGTCATTGCGATCAACATGATGGATGTCGTCAAAAAGAACGGCGACAAGATCAACACGAAGGAGCTCTCCCGTCAGCTCGGCTGTGAAATCATCGAAATCTCCGCGCTGAAGGGCACTGGCGTTCAGGAGGCTGCTGCGGCTGCTGTCAAAGCGGCGAAGAATACGAAGACCGTTCCGCAGCACACGTTCAGCGGTCCTGTCGAGCACGCGATCGCGCATATCGAGGAAGCTGTCGTGCCCGAGATGCCGGAGGAGCAGCAGCGCTGGTATGCGATCAAGATATTCGAGCGGGACGACAAGGTGCTTGAGAAGCTCAATATTCCCGAAGCGACGCTGAAGCACGTTGAGCAGGACATTGCAGCAGCAGAGCAGGAGCTCGATGACGACGCCGAGAGCATCATCACGAATGAGCGCTACATCTACATCGCGTCGGTCATCAAGGCTTGCTACAAAAAGCGTGACGCCGGAAAGCTCACGCCCTCCGATAAGATCGACAAAATCGTGACGAACCGCGTGCTCGGTCTGCCGATTTTCGCGCTGGTGATGTTTCTCGTCTATCTGATTGCGATGATGGGACCGGGCGCGAGGGCGACCGACTGGACGAATGACAATCTCTTTGATGAGGGCTTTCATCTGTTCGGCATCGGCACATCGGATTATGACGATAAAAAAGGCGAATATGAAGATGCTGCAAACGCCGTCAGCGCGTTCTATGAGCTCGACACAGAGGCTGAGGACTTCGATGCGGACGCTGCGCTTGCGGAGATGAAGGCTGTGACCGGTGAGGGCTCTGCCGTCATCGCGATCGAGGATGAGGAGACGCTCGAAACGCTCGAAAAGACTGTCTATTTCGATGCTGTGCCGGAGGGCGCGGATGAGGAAACGGTCAGCGGCGTGTCCTACAAGGAGGCTGTTGCTTATTTCGGGGAGAACGGCTTTGACGAGCCCGACCCAGCCGATTACGGGGTCTATGTCCCGAGCATTCCGGCGCTGGTCGAGCGCGGTCTGGACGCGGTCAATGCGGCGGACTGGCTCAAGGGGCTGATTCTCGACGGCATCGTGGCAGGCGTCGGGGCGGTGCTGGGCTTTGTCCCGCAGATGCTTGTGCTGTTCCTGCTGCTGGCGTTTCTTGAGGCTTGCGGCTATATGGCGCGAATCGCTTTCGTGCTCGATCGCGTCTTCCGCAAATTCGGGCTCTCGGGCAAGTCGTTCATCCCGATGCTGGTCGGCACGGGCTGCGGCGTGCCCGGCATCATGGCGAGCCGCACGATCGAGAACGAGCGCGACCGCCGCATGACGATCATCACGACGACATTCATCCCCTGCGGTGCGAAGCTCCCGTTTATCGCAATGATCTCCGGCGCGATTTTCGGCGGCTCTCCGCTGATCGCAGTCTCCGCTTACTTCATCGGGATGCTTTCGATCATCGTATCGGGCATTATGCTGAAAAAGACGAAGCTGTTCGCGGGTGAGCCTGCCCCCTTCGTCATGGAGCTGCCCGCATATCACATGCCGACGCTCGGCAACGTGCTCCGCTCGATGTGGGAGCGCGGCTGGTCGTTCATCAAAAAAGCGGGTACGATCATCCTGCTCTCGACGATTTTCGTCTGGTTCACCTCGTATTTCGGCTTCACGGACGAAGGCTTCCGCATGCTCTCTGAGGACGAGCTCGACCTCTCGATTCTCGCGCGAATCGGCAGCGGCATCGCTTGGATATTCGCGCCGCTCGGCTGGGGCAACTGGCAGGCTGCGGTCGCGTCCTTCACGGGGCTTGTCGCAAAGGAGAATATCGTCGGTACCATGGGCATTCTCTACGGCGGCGGCGAGCTGACGGTCTGGCAGACGCTCGCAGCGGCATTCACGACCGTGACGGGCTTCTCCTTCCTCGTGTTCAATCTCCTCTGCGCGCCCTGCTTCGCTGCGATCGGCGCGATCAAGCGGGAGATGAACAACGCGAAGTGGACGTGGTTCGCGATCGGCTATCAGTGCGGCTTTGCCTATGCGGTCGCGCTGATGATCAATCAGTTCGGCGGGCTCTTCACGGGCAGTGTCAGCGTGCCCGGGCTGATCTTCGCAGTCGTCATTCTCGCGGCGATGCTCTATATGCTGTTCATCCGCAAATATACTGAATCGACGACGCTGACGGAACGGCTCAGCGCCTGAGGGAGGCTGATCCTATGGCTGCGTGGCTGACTGAGAATCTCGGTACGCTCGTGATCTCGCTGATTCTGGCTGCGGTCGTGGCTGCGATCGTGATCTCGATGCGGCGGGACAGGAAAAGCGGGTCGCCGCCGTGCGGAGGCGACTGCAGCTGCTGCGCTTCCGGATGCAAGAGGCGCCGTTAGAAGGTAGGAGGTAGGAGGTAGCAGTTAGAGGTTAGAAGCAAGAGGCAAGAAGCTGTTTTCTGTATACTCGTGGTGGTGGTGACGACGAGAAAAACTCTCAAATATATTTATATATATGTTATATAGTATAAATATTGTCTTCTCGTCGTCGTCATCCTGTGTGTACGCCCCCGACTGTCAAATGCGGGGGCTTTTTGCCTTGAGGTTTTGTGGAGATTGACGAAAATAGACTTTCTATTCGTTCAGTGCCTTTGCAACTGAAAGCAAAACATCAGCCTTTGCCTTTGCACAGGGCAGTGTCCGGAAGTATTCAATCAGCGTTCTTTCTCGTTCAGTCAGATAGGTGACTTTCTCGTTCTCACAAAGCAATTCAAGACTCGAAATTCCCGGCGGAACGCTATGTGTCCTTTCTTGCTTCTTGCCTCTTACCCCGGACAAAGCCGTCTGCCTTCGGGCAGGTGAAGCCGCCGTCAATGCAGATTTTCCTGATCTTGCCGTGATAGGTTTCTCTGAAACAGCCGCTGAGGTTTCGGCAGACCATGCTGATGCTCCTTTCTGTCAGCTCGTCGCGGCGGATCGCGGGGCGGAAAAACGGCCGTTTCAGCAGACGCCCTCTCAGAGCCATCAGAATGCGATTTCAGAGGGGGTCAGCTGAGCCTGTATGAATCTCAGGAAATGCGCCGGAACGTCTCAGAGGCTGCGGGAACGGGCTGAGACGAAGCGCCGCTGAACGGATAAGCAAAAGCACCGCTGCGGAGAAATCCGGGCGGTGCTGCGCTTTGAATAGAAGCAACCGATCCAGACCGGCACTGAGAAATCGGTCTGAGATCAGTATTTTGTTCGGAAGTAATTCCTGTAGCCGTCACCTGTATAGAACAGGTAGCCGTGCCGGAACTGCGAAGGGTCCGCAAAATAGAGGTCAACGGCTTTCTTCACACTGTCCGTCACCTGAGAGGAGAAATACCCCTGATTCACGAGCCTGCTGAGCCCGGGGAACTGTCCGCGCTGCATCAGCACCCCGTAGACCGTATCGGGAAACTGCGGGGAATTCACGCGGTTCATGATGACCTCAACGATCAGCGCCTTGTCATATTCGCTGATCCAGTTCGCGCCGTATTCGTGTCCGACGACATTGCAGATCATGATGTACTCTGCGTCTGTGATCGGGCGCTCGGTCCGGGCGGGCTCTGTGGAGGTCGCTGCGGTCTCTGAGGACTGCGTCGTCTGCGGTGCGGTGGAAGCGGTCACAGGAGCCTCAGTCGATACGGACTCCTGCATCAGAACGGGGCTTGCTGCGATGGCTGCAGCGGTCGCAGCGGTGGTCGTGGTCGTCGCGGCGGTGGTGGTGGTCGTCATCGTGGTGGTCGTGGTGGTCGTGGTTTCCGTTTCGGCAGTCGTTGTGGTAGTGGTCGTCTCGGATTCCGTCGTGGTGGTTTCCTCTTCTGTCGTCGTGGTTCGGGTCTCTGATTCCGTTGTGGTTTCTGCGGTGGTTTCCGAGGAGACAGCGTTGACCGGCTTCCAAATGGTCATGGCTATCGTGTCAGCCATGATCGAAGCTCCGGCGGCAGCACGCGTGTTCACTCTGACGATCTCGTTCTTCAGGGGACATCCGGCAGTCACGCTGTACGCTGTGTCGATCCGGAATCCGCCCAGAAGCGCGGGCGTCAGTGAACAGAGCAGCAGTGCTGCAACTTTCACTTTTCTCATCAACTCATCCTTTCGCCTAATATATTTGCGCCGAGTGTCGCGGGCGCCAGATATATCATACCACATTCTGGGAAATATTACAATGAGGTTACAGAATATTTCGTTTTTGTAATCAAAAATTCAACAAATCCAAACAGGCAATTTTGGTGATAATGCCGAAATGAGCGTTTACCATCTGTATATGCCACGGCACATATTACCCTATGGAAACGGCTGTTCGGGCTGCAGTTTCCCGAAAAAATCGCTGAAAAACGGCATCCGCACGCCCGCGAATGCCGTTTACTGTTTGTATACGTCAGCTCTCAGAGCGGCTCATATCCCCCTCCGGCATCCTGAACGGCTGATCAGAAAAGCCGCCCGGGAAATCACCGCCCGGGAAATCACCGCCCGGGAAATCACCGCCCGGAAAATCGCCGCCCGGAGGCTCCGGCATGCTCTCATCACCGGAGGGCGGATTCATATTCCCGCCAAAGCCCCCGCGCTGATCTCTTCCGCCTCTTCCTCCGAAGCCCCCGAAGCCCCCGAAGCCGCTCATACCGCCGCCTCCGCTCCCGGAGGTCAGCAGCGTGCCCTTCCCGTAGCTGCCCCCTGTCGCGAAGCCGTCGTCGTTGAAGCAGCCGTCATAAGAGCCTCCCGTGTAGACAAAATAGCCGTCAGACATGCCGTCCGCACTGAAAATCACGCCCGCAGCCTGCTTCGGCGTTCTGAGGGCGCCGAGCACGTTCCCCTCCGCATCGGTCACGGCGATCAGCGTCCCGGCTGCGGCATTCGCTTCGGTCGACGCGATGTAATTGCTCTCGGGAACGTCCATCATCCCGGTCGAGCCGACCGCCATCAGCGTGCCGCCCGTGACCGTGATCTTGTTCTGGCTGTCGCCGCAGTCGAGCGGTCCGTTGCCGTCGTTCGTGGGACCGCACACGATCACAGTGCCCCCTGACATCGTGATATCGCCGTTGGAATCGAGCCCGTCGCCGTCCGCGTTGACATAGAGATAGCCGCCCGAGAGCTCCAGAATGCCGGTGCTGCCGCGGTTGAAGCCGCCCCAGCCGCTCTGCTTCGCGTCATTCGATTCGCCCGTCGTGCCCGCAGCGTTGACGCCGTCATCCGATGCCTTGATATGCGTGCTGCCGCCTGCGATCACGACGCGGCAGGATTCGAGCCCCTCATAGGACTGCGAAACCGTCACAGAAGCGTCTCCTGCGATGCTGAGCGCCGTATCCGCGTGAATGCCGTCGTCACCCGCAGCCAGCGTCAGAACGGCACTGCCGCCGATCTGCGCGATGCTGTCGGAATGAACTGCGTCGTCTGCGGAATCGACCGCGACCGAGCCGCCCGTCAGCGTCAGCGTGCCTGCAGCCTTCAAGCCCTTCCTGCTGTCCGATGCCGTATCGGTATTTGCAGCAGCCTGCACTGTCACAGAGGAGTCTGCGTTGGCAGTCAGGGTATGTCTGCCCCCTCTGCCGCTGAAATTGCCGAAGCCGCCCGCATCATTTCGATGTTGCTTCGCATTCGCAGTGCCCCCGCCGCTCTGTACGGCGACCGTCCCGCCGGTGACGGTCAGATCGGTCGCAGCGTCCATGCCGTCCTGCTCTGCGGTAATGCTGACGCTGCCGCCCTCCATGTAAATGACGCCCTTTCCGTCGGTGTCGGCGGTGGAGGTCTTGATGCCGTCGCCGCCGCTCGTCACATCGAGCTTGCCGTCGTGAATCAGTACCGAATCATTGCCGCGGATGCCGTGGTTTTTCGCAGTGACGGTGATGACCCCGCCGACGATTTTCAGATCGTCCTTGCAGTGGATGCCGTTGTTGTAATTGCCCTCGACGCTGAGCGTGCCGGTGCCGTTGAACGTCAGATCATTCTTCGAGGCGATGCATGCAGCAGGAAACTGGCTGTCATCGGTATTCTCATCGGAATCGGCGTAATCCGCCGCGTCAGAGAGCCTGTTTTCGGTGTTCGCAGCGAGCGTGATGACTGCCTTATCCGCCTTCATGATCGTCAGCGGAGAGCCGGTGCTGCTGTGCAGCGTCACGCCGTTGAGAATCAGATGCACCTTTTCGGTTTTGTCCGTCAGGCTGACAACGACTCTGCCGTCATCGAGCGTGCCCGAGAGCACATAGGTGCCCCCCTTTTTGACCGTCACAGTGCCGTTTTCGACCGTCAGACCGTCCGTTGAGGAGGGCGTGACCGTGCTGCCCTCAAATTTCAGCGTGACGGCACTGTCATCCCATTCGGTATTCCGGTCGGCTTTGGTCAGCTCCGCCGAAAACGAGGAGCCGTCAGCGGTCTGTACGATCGGGTCAGCGGAGGCAGCGGAGTCGTCGCTGCTGCTCCCGGAGATCGCATTGATCGTCGGCTCGAGGTCCTCAATGTCAGAATTCTGATTTCCGGCGCAGCCTGCGGTGAGCAGCGCAGTCAATGCGGTCAGCACGGCGAGATGCTTCTTCAGAGCTTTCATTTGATCCTTCCTTCCTGATATCGGCATTCCCATGTCTTATTTCCCTTATCTCTGCGAATCAGTATAAAGGCAAAATGTGATTTTTCTGTGATATTCAACCGAAAGCGCGCTGAAATGCCTGAAACCAATCCGACTGCTCTGCCTGCTCCCACACCTCACTGAGCCGCTCCGCCGCGGAACGGCACAGATCGACGCATTTCAGCCGGATCTCGTAGCGCTCAGGGTCTGTCGCAAGGGCTTCTGCGTCCTCAGGCAGCTCTGCGGGCTGCGTCCCGGATGAAGCCGGAATGCACAGCGCCGGATACATCAGACACCACCAGTTCTGCCCCTCGCCCGCGCCGAGCGTCAGGATCAGCGACTGATACTCCCCTGCCGGCAGCGTGTATTGCCCGTAAGTGCGCGACGGGAATTCCGTGACGGCAAAATCCGCTGTGACAGTCTGCTCGCTCCCCTGTGCGCGGAGAATCTCCTCTGCCAGCGTCTGAATCTCCGGGAGCCGCTGCTGCATCGCCGAGACGCGCGCCTCCTGTGTCTCACAGCCTGCAAGCCACTCCTGCGCATGCGGCAGAACGGCATCGCGCAGCCGGAGCTTTAAGGTCTGGTCGCCGATGCTGTCGGAGTTTGCACGGATATGCAGCCGGATGACGCTGTTTTCGAGCGCCGAGAGCTTCTGCCCGGTGCTGTAAATATTGACTGCTGCGACCGCGGCAGCAAGCGCCGCGAGCATTCCGAAAAACCGCTTCATATGCGATTCCCCCTTTGCTGAGATACGGATATTTTTCCCGTATTTGGGCGCTTTATACAAAAGCCTGCGGAAAATTTTAGCAGGCATTCACAGGGAATCGGACATTTTTTCAGGTTCGTCTATTGCTTTTTTCCTGAAAATCGTGTATAATAGGTAACGGTGGGTAACAAATCCCCGCTGAAATCGCATACAGGAGGAATCAACTATGCTGGTATCTGCAACCGAAATGCTGAACAAGGCAAGAGACGGCAAATACGCTGTCGGTCAGTTCAACATCAACAACCTCGAGTGGACGAAGGCGGTTCTTCTGACCGCACAGAAGCTCAATTCCCCGGTCATTCTCGGCGTCTCTGAGGGCGCAGGCAAGTACATGACCGGTTTCAAGACTGTCGCTGCTATGGTCAAGGCGATGGACGAGGGTCTCGGCATCACCGTGCCGGTCGCGCTGCACCTCGATCACGGCACCTATGACGGCTGCTACAAGTGCATCAAGGCAGGCTTCACCTCGATCATGTTCGACGGCTCCCACTTCCCGATCGACGAGAACGTCGCAAAGACCACCGAGCTCGTGCATGTCGCACACGGTCTGGGTCTCTCCATCGAGGCTGAGGTCGGCGCGATCGGCGGCGAAGAGGACGGCGTCATCGGCAAGGGCGAGTGTGCAGATCCCGCAGAATGCAAGCTGATCGCCGATCTCGGCGTCGACTTCCTCGCAGCCGGCATCGGCAACATCCACGGTGTCTATCCGGCAAACTGGGAAGGCCTGAGCTTCGAGACGCTGGCTGAGGTCAACAAGGCAGTCGGCGCAATGCCGCTCGTGCTCCACGGCGGTACCGGCATCCCGGACGATCAGATCACGAAGGCGATCTCCCTCGGCGTCGCAAAGATCAATGTCAACACCGAGTGCCAGCTCGTGTTCGCAGAGGCGACCCGCGGCTATGTCGAGGCAGGCAAGGACAAGCAGGGCAAGGGCTTTGACCCGCGCAAGCTGCTCGCACCGGGCTTCGACGCGATCTGCGCAAAGGTCGAGGAGAAGATGACCCTGTTCGGCTCTGTCGGCAAGGCATAATTCCTTCACACATCAAAACGGCGGAGGCTCTGCGCTTCCGCCGTTTTCTTATGCGTTGTCGACCAGATCGTCGTAGGAAACCCGAAACCGGTGTTCACCCATTGTCGATTCCACATCATCGGGCAGCATCGTGTCAACGACTGCGTATTTCGGGTGCTCCTCCTTGAGCATGCAGCGGATCACGCCGTCGCACGGCAGATTCGCCGTAATATCCGGGGTAAAGACCGGGAGCTTGTCCCGGAAATAATGCGTGTGTCCGTCGTAATCGGTCAGCATGCATTCGACAAATTTGTCATAGCCGTAATCGGCGGTCAGGCTGCGGATGCGTACTTTGATTCCGTACATGTCAGTCTCCTTTCGATAATGATTGTTGATCGGCAGCTTTGGAATAATCCGGGTCAACACAGATAACCTCGTCGGCAAACTGTCCGAGAACCCGGTCGCTGCAGCACGGAAGAACGACCAGCGCGCCGCTATCGGTCAGAGCGCGCAGTGCGGTCATCAGACCGGACTGCAGCATCTGATAATAAAAAATACCGGGCTGATAGGGCGCAAAAAAGATGCGTTTTCCCAGAACATGCCCATATGCTGCCGAAGCGCTCCAGCGTTCGCCGCTCAAATAAATAAAGCGGCGGTCATAGCGCTCCGGCGTCAGTCCGAACCGCTCTGCAGTTTCCGGGAAGTCGGCACCAGCGGCTTCGATTGCTTTTCTGACGCGCAGCCTGCCGAACGGCTCCGCATTGGGTTCGAGATTCCAAGAGATTTCATGCAAATCTGCCTGTGTGAGTGTGATGCCGCCGCAGGAAATTGTCACATCGCCGAAGGCAACCCTGCCGCCGAGCATCTGCGTGAGAAAGCGGCTGCCTTGCCCGTATTCACTGACAATCGCGCAGATACTTCCGCTTTGAAAAGTGAGGTCCCGGTAAAACCATTGGTCGTTCAGCCTGCTGTCAAACGCGGCGCAGGAGCTTGTGCAGCCCGATGTATCAATTCTGACCGTAAACGGCGAAGGGAGCGGCTGCTTCATTGTGATTCCTTCCTGTTCTGCCGCATCGCCCAGAACGCAACGGCACTGGCGGCGGCGACATTCAGCGAATCGACGCCGTTCATCATCGGAATGCAGACGGTGTCGTCGCAGGCTGCGATTGTTTCGTCTGCAAGCCCCTCCCCCTCTGTCCCGAGCACGATCGCAAGGCGTTCGGCGGCAGAAAAACGCGGGTCGTCGGGCGGAAGGCTGTTCTCACGCAGTGCCATCGCAGCGGTGAGAAAGCCCTGTTCGCGCAGCATGCGGATGCCCGCAGCGGCATTCGGCGACTGCGGCAGATATCCCCACGGAATCTGCAGAACCGTCGCCATGCTGACGCGGACGGCGCGGCGGTAGAGCGGGTCGCAGCAGCCGGAGGTCAGCAGAACGCCCCCGACGCCGAGCGCTGCAGCCGAACGGAAGATCGCGCCCAGATTGGTCGGATTGACGACGTTTTCCAGCACCGCGATCCTGCCTGCCGCGGAGATGACCGCATCCGGAGACTGGGGCGGCTTTCTGCGCATCGCACAGAGCACGCCGCGCGTCAGATGATAGCCGGACAGCTGCTCCATCATGGCAGTGTCCGCGAGCCAGACCGGAGCATCGGGACACTGCGAGAGAATTGCCTGCACCTGTTCGTTCAGACAGGCATCGTCGATCAGAAAGCTCACCGGCTGATAGCCGGCGATGAGCGCGCGCCCGATCACATTCGGGCTCTCTGCAAGAAACAGTCCGGGTGCAGGCTCATAATAATGACAAAGCTGATTCTCCGACAGGTTCAGCCATTCGTGCCAGAGCGTGTCAGACAGCGCGCGGATTCTGTGAAGCTGCTGCATGGTCTCACCTCTTTCCGAAACATTATAACATATTACAGCAAAAAACGCAATGGGAGAATGCGCAAAAAAGCGAAGACCGTGCAAGATGGGAGACATAACGGGACCGGGCACTGCGATCAAGCGTTGATGCAGCCGCATACCGGAAGTACAATCATCCTCCGCATCATTCAAAGCCGCCCCTGCATGATGAAAAAGCAGGGGCGGCGTGTGCGGAGGAAATGTGATCGTTATGCTGTTGTGTTTGCGAGCTGACGCAGCAGCGCGGAAAGGTCAAGCGCATCGACGGTGCCGTCTGCGTTGAAATCAGCGTTGTCCATGCCGGCTGCTGAAATCTCCGCCGCCGAATCCTCCGCGGCAAAGCGTGCCGGCATCACCGCATCCGCGATATTGACGCCGCAGTCGAGGTTGAGATCGCCCGGCACAGTAGTTTTCGGGCCGCGCGGGCGGAAACGCATTCCAGACGGTGAGCAGCGCGTCGTTCAGGCATTCCTCCGCATCCTGCTCGTTCTCCAGAATATTGCGCGCAACTGACAGGCAGAGCGCTCCGTAGCATGTCACGGTCTCCTTCAGCGCCTGCTCGTCTCTGTGATGCAGCATCAAAAGAATGCTTTTGTCGTCTATGGCAATCACCGCCTTTCGTGTTGCCTTTCACTATATGAACGACATTTTCGCAAAAAGGTTACACCGATCTGCATGTTTTTTTCCGCAAATGTGGGATTCAGAGCTGTTCCCACGTAATAAACGGTCGTCTGCGGCGGTTTCCCGCAGTCTTCTGTCTTTATTATACTCCTCTCTCCCGGAAAATCAATTCGCAGATTGCATGATCACAGTATCCCCGCTTTGTATATGCTGCCAAAGCCGCCGCGCCTGTTCATATCCTTGCATTTCTATTGAAAAATCTGTCTGTCTGTGTTATAATAAAGATATTCGATGAAAAGGGGCTTTGAACATGAAACAGCGGACGATCGGCATCATGGCACATGTGGATTCCGGAAAAACAACGCTTGCCGAGGCGATGCTCTATCAGACCGGCGTGCTCCGCAGGCGCGGCAGAGTCGACAACGGCGATTCGTGGCTTGACACCGACACGATCGAGCGCAGCCGCGGCATCACGATTTTTGCGCATCAGGCGGCATTTCAGCTCGGCGACACCTGCTTTACACTGCTCGATACGCCCGGGCATGTAGATTTCTCCGCCGAGACCGAGCGCACGATGCAGGTGCTCGACTGCGCCGTATTGGTCATCAGCGGCACCGACGGCGTGCAAAGTCACACCCGCACGCTCTGGTCGCTGCTGAAGCGCTATCGCGTGCCGGTCATCCTCTTTGTCAACAAAATGGATCTTGCCGAGAAAAACAGGACCGCGCTGGTGCAGGAGCTGCAGGCAAAGCTCGCGCCGGAGATCGTGCAGTTTGATACAGAGCGCACACAGCTCTGTGAGGCGGCAGCAGCCTGCAGCGAAGCGCTGATGGAGCAGTATTTTTCAGAGGGCGACCTTTCCGACGATGTGCTCGCAAAGGCGGTCGGGGAGCGGGATCTGTTCCCCTGCTGCTTCGGTTCCGCCCGCACGATGAAGGGCATCCCGGCACTGCTGGATATCCTCGCAAAATATGTGCCCGCGCCGCAGTATCTGCCGGAATTCGGCGCAAGGGTATTCAAAATCTCTGTGGATGCAAAGGGCATCCGCCTGACCTTCCTGAAAATCACCGGCGGCACACTGAAAAACCGCGCAGAGCTCACCTACACCGATGCGTCGCACAGCACGCTGACCGAGAAGGTCACGGGCATCCGGTTTTATTCCGGCGCAAAATTCACCGCCGCCGACGAAGCTGAGACCGGCGCTGTCTGTGCCGTGACCGGGCTGACCGCTGCATTTGCGGGCATGGGACTCGGTGCCGAGCGTGCAGGCGCAGACGCTTTGCTCACACCGGTCATGCGCTATCAGCTTCTGCTGCCCGACGGCATCGCACCGACCGCCGCAATGCAGCAGCTCCAGCAGCTTGAGGCGGAGGACCCGCAGCTGCATGTTCTCTGGGACAGCCGGCTTTCTGCGATCTCCGTGCAGCTGATGGGACAGGTGCAGCTCGAGGTGCTCACGCGGCAGATTGCCGACCGCTTCGGCTATGAAGTCCGCTTCGACAACGGCACGGTCGCCTACCGCGAGACGATCGCGCACCCGGTCGAGGGCGTCGGGCACTATGAGCCCCTGCGCCACTATGCCGAGATCCATCTGATCCTGACGCCGCTGCCGCCCGGGAGCGGAATCCAGATCGAAACGCACTGCCCCGAGGACCTGCTCGACCGAAACTGGCAGCGGCTGATCCTCACGCATCTCGAGGAGAAGGAGCATCTCGGCGTGCTGACCGGCTCGCCGATCACCGATATCAAGATCACGCTCGTCAACGGCAAAGCGCACCCCAAGCACACCGAGGGCGGCGATTTCCGGCAGGCGACCTACCGCGCCGTGCGGCAGGGGCTGCGCACTGCGGAATCCGTGCTGCTGGAGCCGTATTACAGCTTTGTGCTGACGGTGCCCGCCGCGTCTGTCGGGCGCGCAATGACCGATTTGCAGCAGCGTGCCGCGGCTTTCACGCCCCCCGCGATAACCGGCGATCTCGCGGAGATCACGGGCAGCGCGCCGGTCGCCTGCCTCAATGACTACGCAGCAGAGGTTCTGGGCTACACAAAAGGACAGGGTATCCTCTCGCTCTCCTTCGGCGGATACCGCCCCTGCCACAACCCCGAGGAGGTCATCGAGCGGCTGCATTACGACGCTGACAGCGACCTTGACAATTCCGCCGATTCGGTGTTCTGCGCGCACGGTGCGGGATTTCTTGTCCGCTGGGACGAGGTGCCGCAGTATATGCACCTGCCCGCGTCGCTCCGCACGCACAGCACCGTCTTCGAGGAGGAGATCGCGCCCCCGCCGCAGAGACCGCAATTCAGCGCAGCCGGCGACGACGAGCTCATGGCGATCTTCGAGCGCACCTACGGCAAAATCCGGCGCGATTCCCGCAAGGCGATGCGCCGCGACGCCCGCGAGGAAATGACCGATGCAAAGGTGCATGTCCCGCCGCCGAAGGGCAAGCAATATCTGCTGGTCGACGGGTACAACATCATCTTTGCATGGGAATCGCTGAAAAAGCTCGCCGCCGAAAGCCTTGAGGCTGCCCGCGACCGTCTGATCGCATTGCTGCAGAATTATCAGGGCTTTCACAGATGCACGGTCATTCTCGTGTTCGACGCCTACAAGCTCAAGGGGCATGCAACAGAGGTCACGCAGGTCGGCAATATCAGTGTGGTATATACCAAAGAGGCGGAAACAGCGGATTCCTATATCGAGCGCGTGTCGCACGAGCTGACAAGGGAGCACCGCGTCCGCGTGGCGACCTCGGACGGACTGGAGCAGACCATCATTCTCGGGAACGGAGCATGCCGCATCTCCGCCCGCGAATTTGAAGCAGAAATGCGGCAGACCGAAGCGGAGATCCGCGCACTGATCGGAGGGACAGGCTGATGGAGGAACAACAGCATTCCGGGCATGTGTTCTATCACACACCGCGCACGAGCTGCCTGACATATTTTGAGATACGCGGTAAATTTGACCCGGACCATGTCACCGAGCTGCTGCGGATGGCGCCTGAGCGCATACAGCGCATGGAGGACAAGCGTCCCGACGGCACGCCCTACGAAGAGGCAGTCTGGCGCTACGGCTCCTGCATCGACTACGACGGCAAGGCATCCGGTCAGATGCTCCAGACGATCGCGGCGCTGATCCCGAAAGCCGATCTGCTGCGGAGGATCCGGCTGATGAACCGCGTCTCGATGACCCTGCAGGTCGTGCCGATGGTGCGCTATGATGAAAAGCCGCCGCAGCTCGCGCCGTCGATGCAGGTGATGCGCTTCTGTCTGGAGACCGGCACGGACCTCAACATCGACCTCTATGTCAGCTGCCCGGACGACTTCACGCACGGTTGACAAAACCGCAAAATTCTGGTATCATAGTAGCAGGCAAAAGCCCGAAACCAAAACGAAAAGAGGAATTTTCATGGCATCCAGCTTCCAGCCCTATCAGGCTTCGATGCTCGCGCTCGGACAGGCGCCGTCTGTCATCCGCGAGACCTTTGAATACGGCAACCGCCGCGCCGCCGAGATCGGCAGAGAAAATGTGTTCGATTTCAGCCTCGGCAACCCGAGCGTGCCCGCGCCCGCCAGCGTCGATGACTCCATCTGCAGACTGATCGGCGACACCGATTCCGTGCTGCTCCACGGCTATACCTCCGCAGTCGGTGCAGAGCCCACACGCTCGGCGATCGCTGCCGATATCAACAAGCGCTTTGCAGCAGGCATCTCCGCCTCGGATATCTACATGACCTGCGGCGCGGCAGCCTCGCTGACCGTCACGCTGCACGCCGTGCTCTGCCCCGGCGACACCTGCATGACCTTTGCGCCGTTCTTCCCGGAATACCGCGTCTTTGTCGAGGCGGCAAACGCCAGTCTGACCGTCGTGCCCGCCGACCTCGACAGCTTTCAGATGAACCTTGACGCATTCGCGCAGCTGATTACACCTCAGACCAAGGCGGTCATCATCAATACGCCGAACAACCCGACCGGCGTTGTCTACACTGAGGAAAACCTCCGCCGCTTCTGCGATATCCTCCGCGCGAAGGAGCAGGAATTCGGGCACCCGATCTATCTGATCGCCGACGAGCCCTATCGCGAGCTGGTCTACGACGCAGAAACGGTCGTGCCGTATCTGCCAAATCTGTATGACAACACCTTCGTCTGCTATTCCTACAGCAAGTCGCTGTCGCTGCCGGGCGAACGCATCGGCTACATCGTTGTCTCCCCGAAGATGCAGGATGCACGGCTGGTCTACGCGGCTGTCTGCGGGTCGGGCAGAGCGCTCGGATTTGTCTGCGCGCCGAGCCTCATGCAGCGCGTCGTCGCGGAGAACCTCGGCAAGACCGCCGATCTGTCGGTCTATCAGAGAAACCGCGACATGCTCTATCAGGCGCTGACCGAATACGGCTATCGCTGCATCTATCCGGACGGCGCATTCTACCTCTGGGTGCAGGCGCTCGAAGCAGACGCAAACGCATTCTGCATGAAGGCGCGCGAATTTGAACTGCTGCTGGTGCCGTCGGATTCCTTCGGCTGCGAGGGCTTCATCCGCATCGCCTACTGCGTCACGACCGAGATGATCGAGCGCAGCCTGCCGGCTTTCAAAAAGCTCGCCGAGGCTTACGGGAAATAACAAAAAGCGGTCGGGTGCGCGATCTTTGCACCCGACCGTTTTCTGCGTGAGAACCCCGCATAATCATCGCGCCTTCGATGTTTCATGTGAAACATTCCCACTCTTATCGATATTTTCAATCACATACAAAAGACCCCGCACATCGCTGTACGGGGTCTTTTCTCAATCCATAGTCGTCAGATCCGTGACTTCAATCAGGATCGACGTCAGATCAGTGAGCTGATCCGATGTGCTCTGTTCATCAGAGAAATCAGTGGTATTATCCGTGGATGCCGAAGAGGACGCCGTGGATGCCTCAGAAGATGAAGACGCTGTGGTAGTCGTTGTTGTGGTGAAGGAAGTGTAGATCGTTGCGTGCGTCACAATTTCCTCGGAATACGAAGCAGGCGTTGTCGACGATGCGAGCACCGTATGCTTCGAGGGACCGTCCTCATATACAAATTCAAACTTGGGTGACTTCAATCCGAGCGCGACACGCAGGTCGTTGCCCTTAACCCGCACCTTTCCGCCGATGGTCGCATACGCGACATAGCCGCCGTCGCCGAGCTCGAGCTTCATCCAATCATAGGGCGAGCCCGAGAGCTTCACCTTAAACGCGGTTTCGAGCTTGGTCTTCAGCTGACCGACCGAAAAGACCTTCGTGGAGTAGTAGTTGGGGTCAGAGGACGCATCGTGCTTGACCGCGCGGCTTCTCAGATACGGGAGATCAATGAAGAAGATATCCTTGCAGGAAGCCGTGTAGTCTGCGCTGGATGCAGAGAACATGGTAAGTGCGGGTTTGTTGTTGTAATAGACCATGATGCCGAGAACTGAACGCACGGCATCGACGATTTTCTTCGACGGGTCAGGCTTGCAGATCATGCCTGCTCCGCCGCCGTTGTACTGATAGAACGTATAGGCGGCAATCGCTTGGGCTTTGATCGCCTCTGTCGAGAACGTGGAGCCCATTTCGTTATTCACAATCTGAGAGAGAATCGAAACAACCGTATCCGTCTTTCCGCGGATCGTCATTGTTTCCGTTTCGGGCGTGCCGGTCTGAACCAGCTTGGTGCCCGGGTAGTAGAACTGAAGAATCTGGTCGTAGGTCCAGCCGTCGTACTTCGCATAGAAGTTGGCGCCGTTCTGGCTCATGCCGACCCCGTGACCGTAGCCGGAGGTGTAGAAAACCACACTTCCGGGTTCAACGACGATCTCGTGCTTTGTGGTGATCGCAGGTTCTTCAATCGTTGTGACAGTTGTTGTTTCAGTTTCCTCCTCAGTGGCATCTGTTGTCGATGCAGAAGTCGTCGTGATCGCTTCCGGCTCTGTGGTAGCTGCCTCATAGCTGGTCAGCGAAAGGCTGTCGTCATAGTCATAGATCTTAGCCTTCCACCAATCAGTCGCAGAATACGAGCTTGCATCTGTAATTTCTGTTTCTGACAGACTGCTTTCGGGCGAAGCAGTTCCCGACGCAGCTTGTTCGTCCGCGTCGTTCGTGTAAATCACCGTAGTCGCAGCAAGAGTCGTATCGGCAGCCCAAGAGCGCTGCATTGTGCCCGGGGTGATCCCGATGCTGCAAGTGCTGCAAACACCGAGAAGCACAGCTCCGTAAAGCACGATGCGGTTTAATCGCAGTCGAGCTTGCATAGTTTCTCTCCAATATATCAATCTCACCGGCTGTCATCCGGCTTTATTTCCCCAAGATTGTTAGTGGGGATTCCGTCTCATCGTGTTTGTCGCTCCGTTCTCAGTCTGTGCAGGCTTTTCGTGCGTGCACAGTCAGGTTCACACAAAATGCATCGAAATGCATCCTGTCTGAAAATCGACGCTTCACACCGCGGGGATGTGCTTCGCAGGGAGTGCTGCGCTGACCGTGTGCTGTACGCCGCGGTCAAAATGATCATGCAATGTGAAATCCTCGGGAATGCTGCTGAGATCTCCTTCACAGCATCGGCTCTGAACAGTCCGTCTTCGCCTCAGCCTTCCGGTGACCCTTGCAGCGTGCGGTCTCAGTTGCTTGCCGGTCCGTAGGGAACGAACCGCGTGATGTCAAAGGTTTCCTTGTGGTTCCTGTAGTACGCCTGAGGATAAAGAATATTATCGCTCAGGTGACCGTTCTCGGTACCCGCTCTGGGATCCTCTCCGGGTCTGACCATACGGCACATCAGAATGAGCTTGCCATTGTTGATCAGAGTGTTGCAAGTATAAAGCGTCAGAATCTGATCACCATAGACAACATCGACATCGTTTGAGATGATATTGCGCTTTTTGGCGTTGTTGACATAGTCGTAGAACTCTGTCTCATCTGCGAAGTCGAGCGTGTTCCAGCAGTTGAACGCATACGGACTGGTATAGTCCTCGCCGTCCACAATAAAAATCGAAAAGATCTTATAGGTGTACGTTTCGTAGAGCGACTGCAGCGTCACAATCGGATGCTGCTTATAGAGCGAATAATTACGCGTATAATTACGCAGGCTGCCGAACATGGACTCATTTCTCATGTTGTGACCGTAGATTATGAGATTATCCGAATTGTCGACCGCACGTCTGTGGTCGACCACCTCGTCGAAGTGGCACCGGAAATCCATAAAGATACAGCCGGATTTACTGGGTTCCTGATAGAAGTTCCGATCGAGATAGTAATCGTTTGTGTTGACGTTCGGATCGGCAGATTTCTTCTGCACGACAGGATAGGACACCTTGGTGCCTTCGATCGTGATATAACCGACGACATCGGGGTTGTCCCTGAGAAGTGTTGCGATCTCATTCTCCTCCAGATATTCGGTCACGCCGCCCTGATTGATCTTTGTCTCGGAGCCGTTGTTGGTATAGTGCCGGTTGTTTCTGGTATTCTCCAGCATCTGCTGAATCGAATCATACTCCCTGCGGTCTTTGTACAGACCGACATAGTAGTCACCGATCAGAAACAGGCAAACGCTGAAAACTGCCATTGCCGCAACAAAGATGATCTTTCTGGCTGCCTCCAGTCCGGAATCGCCGCGCCACGGGAAAATATACCTGAGAACATCAACAAAAGAGAAGGGCTTGCGCTTTCTTCTCTTTTTCTTCCTCCCGTTCGCGCTGCGCCTTGACTTCCCCGTGTTCGGGGCAGCCGCGGAACGGCGTGTGCCGGAAGGTGCTTTGGAGCCGGTGCTTGAGCTTTGTTGTTCGGTCATGCGCCTCTGCGCGACCTGTGCAAGGATCGCATCGACTTCCTTGTCCGTATCTCTGCTCACGGTTTCCTCGGCACTGTACGCTTCCGCGTCAGCCTCCGGTCCCGCCGCGGGGACTGCCAGTCCGGCAGTGCTCCCTGACGTTTCCGGTGCATTCGCTTGGCTGTGCAATGTGTCAGAAGCGGCTTCCTCCGTCAGTGACGGCGAGCTCGATGCGGTTTCTGCCGGCTCCCCCGAATTGCTTTCGGTCGGTGGGATCACCGGACAGCTAGGGTCATTGGGGTAATGTTGCATGGGAATGAACGCCTCCATCATCTGCCGCAGCCCGAACCGCAGAGATGCGCAAAGAGATGCGCTGTGATTGCGGGGAGCATTGGCACAGGTGCTGTCCGCGGCAGCTATGTACAGCACTGCCTGAGACAGTTTTCGTTTCGGTTGGGAAACACGCATTGCAATCCGGACTGCTGCGGGACGTCCATTGGCGGTAAACGCCTGGGACACGCGCCGCCCGTGTGCAGGACAAAGCAGCGTCTCGCTTTGTCTGCCCGGTCTCGGTGCAGATCGCGCACATCAGCCTGCGATGCGCCTGGCACTGATGTATTACGTTCGGAGACCGGTCATCGGCAGTGCAGCTCGATGCCCTTTCTCCGATATACATTGTACTACATCTAGTGGTCACTTGTCAAGATTTTGCATATGAACTTCGGGATTCTGACCGTGATTTTCAAGTTTTCCGATCCGCTTTTGTTGATCTCTCACATGCAATCCCGGCGGATTATGAATATCTTGTGAATTGATTAAAGAACATCGGATTGATTCAGGCTTATTCCGCCGCCTCTGAAATGCGCTGTGCAAAGATTTTTTTCGTCGTCTCCGCGACCGCCCGTTCGATCATCGGCGCAAAATCGACCTCGGACTGGATCTCCGCGACTGCCGCGGGCACCGGGCGGAGCTTGGGGTGACGCGGCGTGAACACCGTGCAGCAGTCCTCATAGGGCTGGATGGAAATATCAAAGGTGTCGATCTTCCGCGCGATCTCCACGATCTCGATCTTGTCCATGCCGATCAGCGGACGCAGCACCGGCATGTGTGCGACGGCATCGGTGCAGGCGATCGCACTGAGCGTCTGGCTCGCGACCTGCCCGAGGCTCTCGCCCGTCACGATCGCGCCGCAGTCATTCTGCCCGGCGATCTGCTGTGCGATCTCCATCATCAGTCTGCGCATGAGAATGGTGAAATATTCCTCGGGGCACTCGCGCTGCAGCGTCTCCTGAATCTCCGTGAACGGCACACAGTAGAACACAAGGCTGCCGCACCACGGGGTCAGCTTTTCACAGAGCTGCTCGACCTTCAGCCGTGCACGCTCCGAGGTATAGGGCGGGCTGGCAAAGTGGCAGGCGGTGATCCGCAGCCCGCGCTTTGCCATCATGTATGCCGCGACCGGGCTGTCGATGCCGCCGGAGAGCAGCAGCAGCGCATTGCCCGCCGTGCCGACCGGCAGACCGCCGGCGCCGCGCTCCTTTGCCGCGTGGATATACGCATGGGTGTCGCGGACCTCTGCCGTCACGGTGACCTCCGGCTCGGTCACGTCGACCCTGAGATGCGGATATGCCTGCATCAGAACGCCGCCGAGCTCGGCACAGATCTGCGGGGACTTCATCGGGAATGCCTTGTCGGAGCGCTTTGCCTCGACCTTGAAGGTCTTTGCGGCAGTCAGCGTTTCCTTCAGATACGGCACTGCCTGCGCCGCAATATCCGCAAAATCCTTTTCGCACTCTCTGGCACGGCTCAGCGCCGCAATGCCGAAGACCTTTTTCAGACGCTTCATCGCACTGTCGACCAGCTCGGCAGCCTCCTCATCGCTTTCGCACTCCGGCGTGATATAAATGGTAGACTGTGCCTTCGCATAGCTGAATTTGCCGATGGATTTCAGCCGATAGCGGATATTCCGCAGCAGCACATCCTCAAATGTACTGCGGTTTGCGCCCTTGAGCGCCATTTCACCGTATTTGATCAGAATGATCTCGCGCATGATTTCTCTCTCCTTATTCTTTCAGGCTGCGGTACAGCGCAACTGTCCGCTGCTGTCGTTCAAAGCCGTTTTTCAGATAGAACCGTTCGCTCGGATAGCCGTGTGCCGTGTTGAGAAAGATGCCTGCATATCCCTCCTGCCGCAGCCGCTCCGTGACAAATCCGAGCAGCGCCGACCCCACGCCGCTGCGCTGCCTGTCCGGCAGAACGCAGAGCTCATGGATGAGAAGCTCACGCCCGTATAAATATGTCACATGGCTGCCGATCAGCATCCCGGTCAGCACACCGTCCTCCTCAGATACATAACCGACCGAAAGCGGGCTGCACATCAGCTCCGCAATGCGCTGCTCCGCGATCTGCAGTGTCCATTGCTCATTCCACGGCTCCGCCGCAAATGCTGCACAGAAGAGCGCAGCACATGCCGAAAGATCCCCGTTCTGATATGCCCTGATCATACATGATTCCTCATAGATGACTCTCTGTCACCCTTTTTTGTGCACCAGCTTTTCCTGCGCCTCACGCAGGGCGTCACAGAGCGCCGCGATATCCGCAGCGGTATTTTCCGCACAGAAGCTCACGCGCAGCGTGCTGTCTGCCGCACTCCGGGAAATGCCGAATTGCTCCAGCACACCGCTCTGTTTGCCCTTTGAACATGCCGAACCGCTGGATACATAAATCCCGCGTTCTGCGAGAAAATGCAGCATGGTTTCCGAGCGCAGCCCCTTCACCGAAAAGCTCAGGATATACGGCGAGCCGTTTTCCGGTGACTGCACCGTGACGCCGCCGACAGCCGAAAGCATTGCGGCAGCCTCGCTCCGCAGTGCGCACATGCGCGCATAGCGTGCAGATACATCCGAGAGCGACGCACACGCCGCTCCGAAGCCCGCGATCAGCGGAACGGATTCGGTTCCTGCGCGCAAGCCGCCCTCCTGCTCGCCGCCGGTCAGCAGCGGCACCAGACGGATGCCCTTTTTGTGACAGAGCGCGCCGACGCCCTTTGCCGCGTGCACCTTGTGTCCGCTGACGGTCAGCAGATCGGCGCTGAGCTTTTCGGGCGTGAACGAGAGCTTCAGAAAGCCCTGCACCGCATCGCAGTGCGTGATGATCTGCGGATATGCACGCTTGATCTGCGCAAAGCTCTCCGCGACCGGCAGCACAGCGCCGGTCTCGTTGTTGACCAGCATCATGCTGACAAGGCAGGTGTCGTCATCGACCGCCGACACGAAATCCTCCACATGCAGCACACCGTCTGCGCGGGGCGCCACGCGAATGACCGTGAAGCCCTCCTCCTCCAGCCTGTCAAACGCGGCGCGGACAGAGGCATGCTCCACCGTCGTCGTGACGGCACGTTTTTTGCGTTTGCCGTAAGCGGCAGCAGCGCCGCGGATCGCGAGATGGCTGCTCTCGGTCGCGCCGGAGGTGAAGGTGAGGTTCTCAGGGGGGCAGTGCAGCGCCGCAGCGACCTGCTTCCGTGCCGCAGCGACCGTCAGCTCTGCCTCCAGACCGAGTGTGTGCAGGGAGGACGGATTGCCGTACTGTGTCTCAAGGGCGGAATGGATTGCTTGAATACATGCCGCGCAGGGCTTCGTGGTCGCGGCAGAATCCAGATAGATCGACATGTTGTTAGCCTCCGATTTTGGTATCATATTATTATAGCATATTCCGACGAAAAATGCAATGGGGGATTTTTCATGAAATGACCGCTGCGGATCACGGGCATTTGCGGGAAAGCGCAATGGGTTCAGGCGTGTGTTTCAGGCAAAGCGAAAGCGGGACTGCCCTGTGACAGTCCCGCCTGTGCTCAGTCACGGTACTCCGCGTGGCTGCTGCTCTGCTCGCTGCCGTAGAGGTCGTGCCAGACAGCGGCATAGGTCTTGCGGAAGAGGAACATTGCGCCGATGCAGTAGAGGGCGAGCTTGATCAGAATCATAACGGTTCTCCTTTCGTTCTGCGGGTTGCCTTTCTCTTCGGATGTTTCCCATCCTCTGACTGTATTATACCGCGCCAGATGTTCAGAATATGCACAACTGGAAAAGAATCCGCTTGCATTTTTCCCGCGCTTATGCTATACTATATAATGATCAAAGGCAGGAAGAAACAGATGCCTGCAATTCTGTCTGCAAGGCGCAGATCCGGACAGAAGCCGGAATCGAAGGGAGGGCTGCCCGTGTCACAGATCTGTGTATCCGACCTGAGCTTTCGCTATCCTGACAGCAGCGAGCCGGTCTTTTCGCATGTCAGCTTCACCGTCGATACGAGCTGGCGGCTCGGGCTGATCGGCAGAAACGGAAGAGGCAAGACGACCCTTCTGCGGCTGCTCACGGGGCAATACCCCTATGAGGGCAGCATCGTCACCAATGCCGAATTTGCGTATTTTCCGTGCGAAACGGGAGACCCCTCGCGCGACACGCTGACGGTGCTGCAGTCTGTCTGCCCGGCAGCGGAGGAGTGGGAGCTGCTGCGCGAGGCATCGCTGCTCGATGTCGATGCAGAGACGCTCTGCCGCCCGTTTTCGACGCTGTCCGGCGGCGAGCGCACAAAGCTCCTGCTCGCGGCAATGTTTCTCGGAGAACACCGGTTTCTGCTGATTGACGAGCCGACAGACCATCTCGACGAGGCAGCGCGTGCGAAGGTCGGCGCCTATCTCCGGCGCAAAAAGGGGTTCATCCTCGTTTCGCACGACCGTGATCTGCTGGATGCCTGTATCGACCATGTGCTGGTGCTGAACCGCGCATCTGTCGAGGTGCAGAGCGGGAGCTTCTCCGCATGGCAGGAGAACAAGCAGCGCGCAGACCGGTTTGCGGAGGCGGAGAATGAGAAGCATCGCCGCGAGATCAGAAAGCTCCGCGACGCCGCCCGCCGCACCGCGGAATGGGCGGACAAAAGCGAACGCTCGAAGATCGGCTATGACCCGGTGAAGGAGCATGACCGCATGATCTCCACGCGCTCCTATATCGGCGCGAAAACGAAGAAAATGCAGAGCCGCGTCGCCAGCACGGAGAAGCGCATTGCCCGTGAGATCGAGGCAAAGGAAGGGCTTCTGCAGGACATTGAGGAAACCGCGGAGCTGCGGCTCTCACCGGAGAAATACCCGCAGCGCGTGCTGATCCATGCGGCGGACCTCGCGCTGTATTACGGCGACAAATGTGTCTGCAGCGGAGTGAATTTTGATATTCTGAACGGCGACCGCATTGCCGTCACCGGAAAGAACGGCAGCGGAAAATCCACGCTGCTGCGTCTGATCTGCGGCGAGGAGATCGCACACACGGGCACTTTGATGACCGGCAGCGGGCTGCGCATCTCCTATGTCTCGCAGGACACCTCGCACCTGCGCGGCACGCTGCGGGAATATGCGGATGCTGCGGGAATCGGCATGCCGCTGTTTCTGGCGATCCTGCGGAAGATGGGGTTTGAGCGGCGGCAGTTTGAGACGGCGCTGGAATCCGGCAGTGAGGGCATGAAGAAAAAGGTACTGCTCGCGCGGAGCCTTTGTGAGCGGGCGCATCTCTATGTCTGGGATGAGCCGCTGAACTATGTGGATATCATCTCGCGGATGCAGCTGGAATCGCTCCTTCGCGACAGCGGCGCGACGCTGCTGTTTGTCGAGCACGACGCGGCATTCCGGCGGAATATCGCGACAAAAGAGATATCGCTGCGATGATTCCCAGCCCCAAAAACTGAACAGGGATATTCTGAAAGGATGTGCACCTATGGACCACGAACGCATTCTGCTGATCGCCGATTATCTGACACGCTGTGCCGCAGACCCGCCCGGCGTCACCGTCCGCATGATTCAGGACTATCTGGCTGACAACACCAACATCGGCGAAGTGACCGCCCTCACCGTCCGGCGCGACCTCGACCGCATCGAGGCGACCGGTCAGTATCAGTTTGAACGCAACCCCGGCGCGCACAACACCGCCTATTACCGGCTGATCTCCCGCGGCTTCACCTTCAACGAGATTCGCTTCATTGTCGATTCGGTCTCCATCAACCGTTTCATCTCCGACCGCGAAATGAAAGCGCTGATCAAAAAATTCGAGGGGCTCTGCTCTGACAAGAACGTGCGGCAGCTGATCAGCCGCGTGCAGCTCTCGCACCGCACGCCTGCCTCCGATCTGCTCAAAAACCTCGAGGAGATTCACCGCATCATCTCCGAGAAGCGCATGATCAATTTTGAATACGGCAAATACGACGTCCACGGCGTCATTCAGTTTGAGTGGAAGGAGCGCAGCATCGTGCCGGTCGAGGTGCTCTATTTCAACGAGCGCTTCTATCTCATCTGCACCGAAACGGAGACCGACCGCCGGAGAGTCTACCGCATCGACCGGATGCGGCGGGTCACTGCCGGCAATATCTGCCGCGGCAGGCGTGCCCTCCCCCGCCCCGAATGCGCACTCGTCGACATCTTCGATATCAAAGAATCGGTGCGCCTGAAGCTCCGCGTCAAGCGGCGCCTGCTCGACGAAATGCTCGAAACGTTCGGAAAATATGCGGATTCGCAGGACGACCCCGATCACCCCGACAGCGTCATCATCCGTGCGACGGTCGGCATCAGCAGCAACTTCAACAGCTGGGTGCTCCGCTACGGCGACATGATCGAGATTCTCGCGCCGCAGCATATCCGCGATGACTTCATTCAGACGCTCAACCGCCTGTGCGGGATGTATTCCGCGGCAGAAGCCCCATGAAAATGACTTTTTCCGAAAAAATCCGCTTTTTTTTGCAAAAGGGTATTCCATTTTTGCGGTTTTTCTGGTATAATAATAGGTATCATGTCAATTAAGGAGATGGAACCCATGCAAAAACGTCTGTTCACTGCCCTGGCAGGTGTTCTGATGAGCGCTGTCATTGCGGTGCAGTCTGTGATTCCCCAGCGCGCAGGGGCGCTTGCATTCACACCGAATACCACAGTCTACAGCGAAGCCGCTGTGCTCTATAATCTCGACGTCGGCTCGATCGTCTACGAGAAAAACGCCGATATGAAGCAGATGCCCGCCGCACTCACACAGATCATGACGGCAGTGGTCGTTCTGGAAAACTGTTCGGATATCTCCGGGGAGAAGATCACCGCAAACAACGAGCTCTTTGCGCCGTTCACGACCTATGAATACCAGAGCGATCTGCGCTATGCCGAGATCAACGCCGGAGACACGCTCTCCGTAGAGGACCTGCTCTATGCGATGATGCTGACCTCCTCGTGCGAGGCGTCGATCATGCTGGCAACCCACTTCGGCAGCGGCAATGAGCAGGCATTCGTCGAGCTGATGAACGCAAAGGCTGCCGAGCTGAAAATGGAAAACACGCGCTTCACCAATGCGACCGGTCTTTACAGCGCCCGACAGGTCAGCACGGCACGCGACATGATGACGCTGCTCAATTACGCCATGACCGTTCCGCGCTTTGAGGGCATCGCCTGTGCGCAGAGCTACACCCCCGCCAATGCCGCCAGCCTCGGCAAAGAGGAAAAGTGGAAGTGGACGCACTCCAACACGATGAGCGTCAGCGGCGACAAATACTTCTGCAACGGTGTCCGCGGCATCAAGACGGGCAATCTGCAGGAGGGCGGACGCTCGATCGCGTGCAAGGCATCCCGCGACGGCAACAACTATCTGCTGGTCTGCCTCAATTCGCCGATCTACGACGCCGACGGCAAATCGCACTTCTATCATCAGGAGGATGCCAAAAACATTCTGGAGTGGGCGTTCATGCACCTGTCCTTCCAGTCGATCATCAAGGATTCGACCGAAATGGGCGAGCGTGCCGTCGCCAATGCCGACGGGAACAATTACGTCATCGCAAAGCCCGCGTCCGGCTACTCCTGCATCTGGTGCGACACCGCCGATATCAGCTCCGTGCAGCAGATCAAAACATGGCTCTACGACGACAACAACCCGATTCCCGCGCCGGTCAGGGCGGGCGACAAGCTCGGCACGCTGACGCTCAAGCTCTCCGGCGAGACCCTTGCGGAGATCGACCTCGTGGCAAGCTCCTCCGTCGAGCGCTCCTTCTGGAAATACAACCTCGCGGAAATACCGGGCTTCTTCAAATCCAAGTATCTGAAAAAGACATGGGTCTGGGGACTGATTCTCAGCATCCTCTATATCGCATTGTGCATCTTCTTCGCAATCCGCTTCCGCATCGAGCGCAAAAAGCGCCCGCAGCGTCCCCGCAGACCGCAGTAAACAGCAGCAGCGCAGGCTCACGGAAAGCCTGCGCTGCTTTTTGATGCAGAAAACGCGCAGAGCATCACACTCTGCGCGTTTGTCTGTTATTTCGTACCGAAGATTCTGTCGCCGGCATCGCCCAGACCGGGCACGATATAGGCGTCTTCGTTCAGATGGCTGTCAAGGCAGCCGCAGTAGATGTCAATGTCCGGATGTGCCGCGCGCAGCGCCTTCAAGCCCTCCGGCGCCGCGATGATGCACATGAACTTGATATTATTGCAGCCCTTCTCCTTGATGAAATCGACTGCCTGAACCGCAGAGCCGCCGGTCGCGAGCATCGGGTCGCAAAGGATCACCAGTCTGTCCTCGATGCCGCCGGGCAGCTTGCAGTAATACTCGTGCGGCTCATGGGTCACCTCGTCGCGGTAGAGCCCGATGTGCCCGACCTTCGCAGACGGCACGAGCTTCAGGATGCCGTCAACCATGCCGAGACCCGCACGGAGGATCGGCACAACGGCGAGCTTCTTGCCCGAAAGCATCGGCACCATTGCCGTTGTGATCGGCGTCTTGACCTCGACCAGCTCGGTCGGCAGGTCGCGCAGTGCCTCAAAGCCCATCAGCATCGCGATCTCCTCGACCAGAATGCGGAAATCGCGCGTGCCCGTGCGCTCATCGCGCAGCAGCGAGATTTTGTGCTGAATCAGCGGATGCTCCAAAATAACAGTCTTTCCCATGATCTGATTTCCTTTCTGTGCAAGATTATTGTACCATGCGGTCACTGTTCAGGCGGAGAACTCCGCTCGAACGACCGAAGGAGGATATACTGTATCAGCGCAGAGACAATGAGCGGAACCGACACGAACGCCAGCGCAAATGCGCCGAGCAGTCCGCCGTATTCACCGCCGCACCAGATACAGACCGCCGCAGCGACCGAGATCGCCCCGGCGACCGCCGTGCACAGCGGCACGATCACCGCAGCACGCCCCTTTTTCCGGATGCACCGGACAAGCAGCGTCACCCAAAGCCCGAGCCCGAACGACAGACAGAAATCCGCACCGCAGAGCGCCGGGACAAGGTAGCGCGTCCCCGTGCATGCACGAAGAATCAGCATTGCCGCGCTGGCAGCGGAGAAAACAGCCGCAAACACGGCAGTCCGAAGCTTACCCTGACGCATCAGTGCTTCTTCTTTTTGCGCTGCTGCTGGGACTTATGTGCCGCGGGCTTTGCAGCGTTCTTTGCCTGTGCAGCCTTCTCAGCCTGCTCCGCCCTTGCGGCTGCCGACTGCGCCCAGATCGGCTCCTCGTTCGCCTTGGCGAGCATGAGATTTGTGAGGATGCCGAGAATCAGTGCAGTCGCGACCTCCGTGATCGTGACAGCGCCGAAATTCAGGCTCAGCCCGCCGATGCCCGAAATCAGAATCACAGAGGCGGTGAACAGGTTGCGGTTCTTGCCGAGATCGACCGTCTGGAGCATTTTCAGACCGGAGACCGCGATAAAGCCGTAAAGCGCGATGCAGACGCCGCCCATGACACATGCCGGGATCGAATCGACAAACGCGACCAGCGGCGTGATGAACGAGAACAGGATGCAGCCGACCGCCGCCGCAAAGATCGTGATCGTGCTGGCATTTCCGGTGATCGCGACACATGCGATCGACTCACCGTAGGTCGTATTCGGGCAGCCGCCGAAGAATGCACCGACCATCGAGCCGACGCCGTCGCCGAGCAGCGTGCGGGGCAGACCGGGCTCCTCGAGCAGGTCCTTGTTGATGATCGAGGAGAGATTCTTGTGGTCGGCGACATGCTCTGCGAAGACGACAAATGCGACCGGAACATACGCCGCAAAGAGCGTCGCGAAATAGGTGCCGGTGAACTCGCCCGTGCCCTTGAATGCCTCCATGAAGGTCAGGTCGGGAATGCTGAAAAATGTCGTCAGCGTCACGGCGCCGTCCGTGAGCATATAGCTGCGGAACACGTTAAAATCAACGATCTTCAGCGCGTCGATGCCGTCGTGAATACCGATCACGGTCATCAGCGCGGCACAGGCATAGCCGACCAGAATGCCGATGATAAACGGGATCAGCTTCATCATGCGCTTGCCGTAGGTCGAGCAGATCATGACCGTCGCCAGCGTGATCAGACCACATGCGATCGCAGCATAGGGAGAAGCGGCAGCAGACGAATCCGCAAGCAGCACATCGCCCTTCTGCAGGTCGCTGACCGCATTGCCGGCGAGCGACAGACCGATGATCGCGACCGTCGGACCGATGACGACCGGGGGCATCAGCTTGTTCAGCCAGCCCACGCCGACTGCTTTGATGATCAGGGCGATCAGGACATAGACAAAGCCAGCCATCGCGGCACCGATGATCAGACCGAGCATGCCGAGCTGCATCGAAACGCCGCCCGCAAATGCCGCAGACATCGACCCGAGGAAGGCGAAGGAAGAACCGAGGAACACCGGGCTCTTCCGCTGTGTGAACAGCCAGTAAACGATCGTACCGACGCCGGCGCCGAACATCGCAGCCGCAGGGGTCAGACCGTGACCGACGATCATCGGAACGGCGATTGTCGCAGCAAGAATCGCGAGCATCTGCTGGAGTGCAAACACGATGAGCTGCCCGGGGCGCGGCTTTGCCGAGATGCCGAATGTGAGATTCATATCTTGTCCTCCTCTTCCTGGATGGTCAAAAAAAACGCCCTGCCAATCATTTGACAAGACTGCCGGGCGCTGACGTGCCGGGATTACAGGCTTGTCCGCTTTTGACCGTTTCTATTATTATACCGCAGCCGCTCCCATTTGTCAAGCATGTTTTTGCCGGATTCCCGGTTTGTCTGTCGGAATCTGCACAAAAGCGCTTTACTTTTCCGGAATAATGTGATATAATAGATGTATCGTTGAGTGAAGGAGCAGAAAAATGAAAAAAGGGCTTCGGACTCTGTTCCCGGTACTGCTCTGTGCCGTCACGCTGCTCACAGGCTGCGGCAGGCATTCCGGGAACAGCGCTCCGGGGAATCACCCGGAGCAGACAAACCAGACCTACTCAGTCGTGATCGAGGATGCGACCAAAACAACGGCATCAAAAACAGATCAGACGACCGCGGCACCCGATACAACGACCGCAGAGCAGACGACCCCGCAGACAACGGCTGCTCCCCCGCCCCCGGAGACGACTGCCGCTCCGCCGGAAACCACCGTCACCGAGACGGAAACGACCTCGGCAGCGCAGACGCTGGACCCGGACGGGAGCTATAACTCGAAGGAGGATGTTGCGCTCTATATCCACACCTTCGGCAAGCTGCCGTCAAATTATATCACCAAGAAGGATGCGCAGAAGCTCGGCTGGACCGGCGGCTCGCTGGAGCCATACGCGCCGGGAAAATCCATCGGCGGGTCCTATTTCGGCAACTACGAGGAGCTGCTGCCGGTCAAAAGAGGGCGAAGCTATACCGAATGCGATATCGACACGGCGGGGAAATCCTCCCGCGGCGCCAAGCGCATCGTCTTTTCCAATGACGGACTGATCTACTACACGGAGGACCACTACAACACCTTTGAATTGCTTTACGGGGAGGAATGACCATGCAGCAGATTTCGATCGACTGCGCGGAGATTCGCAGTCGGGAGGATTTTCACAGAATCTTCGCAGCAAAGCTCCGTCTGCCGGAATGGTACGGCGAGAATCTCGACGCGCTCTTTGACTGCCTGACGACGATCTCTGCACCCACAACGCTGATTCTGCTCCATGTGCAGGCGCTGATCAACAATCTCGGCGGCTACGGCAGAGCGGCAATCAATATGATGGAACAGGCAGAGCGCGAAAACGGCGCGGCGCTGACGATCACAATGCTATAACAAACACCGGCTCCCCGTGATGAGGAGCCGGTTTCGTTTCAGAGCACATAGCGCAGGATCGCGATAGCCTGCAGCAGGCTGCCGAGGTCGACAAAAACATGGAACACGCTGTGCATGTAGCGGTGCTTCTTGCCGAGCCCGTAGAGCGCGGCACCGACCGTGTAGCAGAGCCCGCCGCCGAGCAGCCAGAGGAAGCCCGGGAAGGTCACGGTCTGCAAAGTCGGGCGGATGATGCCGACGATCGCCCAGCCCATCAGCAGATAGCAGACCATGCTCTGAAGGCTGTATTTTTTCAGGTCGATCGCGGTGAACACGCCTGCGGTCATCGCAGCGCCCCACTCAACCGCAAACACGACCCACGCGGCGACCGGGTGACCGGGACGGATGGCGGTCAGCAGGATCGGGGTGTAGGTGCCGGCGATCATGAAATAGATCGTGCAGTGGTCGATCACCTGCATCACGCGCTTTGCCATGCCGTCGGGCAGCCCGTGATAGATGCTCGAGACCGCAAACAGAATACAGGTCATAGCGCCGTAGATTGCACCGCTGACAATCGCCCATGCGTTCTGATGCGCCGCGCCGACCAGTATGCTGCCGATCAGGATCAGCATGCCGACTGCCCCGCCGACAATATGCGTCACCATGTTTGTGATCTCCTCGCCGCGGGTGTAATCCGGCAGCACGCGCTGATTCAGCGGAATGCGTTTGATATTTGTCATCGGAAGCCTCTCCCTTCTTTGAATGCTTTCACCCTTATCATACCCCATCCCGAATGAAAAAGCAACCTACTTCGCGGGAGAACGGCTCTCTGCCGCGGCCTGCGGAATTCTACCGCAAAAACCGCGCAGATGCGTCACTTCTACTTTCCGGAGAATTGCGGTTTTGCTCCGTAGACTGAGAATTCTACCGAAAAAGAGCAGCCGGAGGTTCCGACTGCTCTCAGAATCATTCTGCAGCCTCTGCTTCCTCGGCAGGCTGCTTTTTCTTCTTTTTCGGCTTTCTCTGCTTCTGCCAGACCTTACCCTCGGGCAGCAGCTCTGCAGCCGAGGTGCCGAGCAGCATCCAGAAGAGCGGTGCGACCGTCAGCACCGAGATACCGACGACCGCCGTCAGCGAATACAGCACCGAAGCGCCTGCCGCGGAGAGATAGATCCAGCCGTAGGCATCGCGGCGCTTCTTCCACGCGAGCATCAGCGACCAGACCACGACCGCCAGATGAATCAGCAGCGAGAGGATGCCGCGCGTGCCCGCGATGAACAGATAGTCATTGTACGGGCGGTCGATCGTATTGTGATTGAGTGCGAGGGTCATGCTCGAGTGATACTGCGTGTACGAGAAATTGTCGGGACCGACGCCGAAGATCGGGTCGATCTTTATGACGCGTATGCCCTCCTTCCAGCAGAACCGCAGCACCGACACCGAATCGTAGATATCAAAATCGTGCTCCTGCCAGTTGCTGTACGGACCCGAGGTCGACAGGCGGTAGTAGGAATCGTCCCACACCAGACCGCCGTCATACACCGCAAAGCCGTTCGGGAGCGCCTCGTCGTTGAAGGTCTTGTAGGCGCCGTTGAGGGTCGGCGTGAAATAGGTCCACACCAGCGACCCGCAGATGCCGATGAGCGCGACGGTCGGGAGCAGCCACTTTTTCCCCTGTGCCTGCCTGCGCGCCGCGATCAGCACGGCGAACAGGATCAAAGCACCGCCGATGCCGGCAATCCAGCCGGGAATCGTCTGTGTTTTGAAAACGCTCAGGAACGAGAGCCCTGCGCAGAGCAGTGCAAGCAGTCGGTCGACCGTCTTTTTCGCGCAGTATGCCGCCGGGACCGATACAGCGATCAGCATGGCGAGCAGCATCGCGAAGGTGCCGGGGCTGTCCGTCATGCCGCTGGGCAGCCGCAGATTCTGATACAGCAGCGGGTCGACCATTTTGTATTCGTTCGGGAAGTCGATCACCGGAATCATCTGCAGGATTGCCCAGACATTCTGCACGATGCCGAAGGCAAACAGCCCGCGGAAGAATTTTTCCGCATACTGCCCGCGCCGCAGCATGGTGCCGAGATAGAACATACAGAAATACATCGTCAGCGCAATCAGACCCTCGTCGCGCCCGTCCTGCCCGAAGAGCGAGTCAGAAACGCTGTAGGAGTGGCACAGCGAGGCAATGCCCCAGAGCACTGCGCCGCCGAGCAGCAGATAGAGCGGGACCGTCGTTTTCGGGAACTGCGTGCGCACCAAGCCGATGAACGTCCAGATCATCACCAGAACGCCGGCAATCGAGAACAGCGTTGCGACACTGCGCAGTGCCAGAAGCAGCAGCGCCAGTATCATTCCCCCGCCGCCCTCGCCGATCATGACTGCGAAATCCGCATTGACCGGGATCGTCGCCTGATTGACCGCCTCCGAGACCGCGGTCGTCCAGAGTGCCGCAAGCATCAGCCCCGCAGACATGGAACGGTAGCGCTCAAGATCGAGATTCAGGATAAAATTGGATTTGTCTGTCGTGTGAAAAAGTGTTTTTGCCATTACCGTACACCTACTTTATGAAAGGCGCATGACTCTTGCAGGAATCATGCGCCTTTTCGATATCGGATTACTTTGCGACATCAACTGCGCGGCTCTCGCGGATCAGGTTGACCTTGATCTGACCCGGATATTCCATCTCATCCTCGATCTGCTGCGCGATCTGTCTTGCGACGAGCACCATGCGCTCATCGTCGATGACCTCGGGCTTGACCATGATGCGGACCTCACGTCCTGCCTGCATGGCGTAGCACTTTTCGACGCCGTCATAGCTCATGCAGATCTCCTCGAGCTTCTGGAGACGCTTGATGTAGCTTTCAAGGTTCTCGCTGCGCGCGCCGGGTCTTGCCGCGGAGATCGCGTCGGCAGCCTGCACTATGCATGCGATGACGGTGCGCGGCTCGACGTCATTGTGGTGCGCCTCGACCGCGTGAATGACCTCGGGCGACTCCTTGTACTTCCGGCAGACATCGACACCGATCGCGACATGCGAGCCCTCGATCTCGGCGGTCAGCGCCTTGCCGATATCGTGGAGCAGACCGGCTCTGCGCGCAACATTCGCGTCGACGCCGAGCTCAGAGGCGAGAATGCCCGAGAGCAGCGAGACCTCAATGCTGTGGTTGAGCACGTTCTGGCGGTAGGATGTACGGAAGGTCAGTCTGCCGAGCAGCTTGACCAGCTCGGGGTTCAGCCCGTGGACATTGGTCTCCAGAACGGCGCGCTCGCCCTCCTGCTTGATGCGCTTTTCGACCTCGCGGCGTGCCTTGTCGACCTTTTCCTCGATGCTCGCCGGATGGATTCTGCCGTCGAGGATCAGCTTTTCGAGTGCGATGCGCGCGACCTCGCGGCGAACCGGGTCAAAGCAGGACAGCGTGATCGCCTCAGGGGTGTCGTCGATGATGAGATCGACGCCGGTCAGCGACTCGATCGAGCGGATGTTTCTGCCCTCGCGACCGATAATCCTGCCCTTCATTTCGTCATTGGGCAGCGGCACGACCGACACCGCGACCTCAGAGACCTGCTCTGCGGCGCATTTTGCGATTGCCATCGAAATGTGGCTTCTTGCGATATCCTCGCAGGTAGACTTGATCTGCTGCTCATAGGCAGTGATCTTGACCGCCTTCTCGTGCACGAGATCGGCGTCAAGCTGCTGCAGCAGATACTCTCTTGCCTGATCGCGGGAGAACTCCGCGATGCGCTCAAGCAGCTCGACCTGACTCTTCTTCATGCGCTCGAGCTCCTCGGCGGTCTCCTTCTTCTGCGCCTCAGCCTCTGCAAGGCGCTCGTCTGCTGCGTGGATCTTCTGCTGCAGCTGCTCCTCCTTGCGGTCGTACTGATCCGCCTTCTTGTCAAGGTTCTCTTCCTTCTGCTGGATTCTGCGCTCCTGACGGGACATATCCGCGCGGCGGTCCTTGATCTCGCGTTCGGCGTCGCTGCGCAGGCGGAAGATCTCATCCTTCGCCTCGACCAGCGCTGCCTTCTTCTTGTCGTCCGCCTCCTTTTCCGCAGAGCTGCGGATCCGCTCTGCCTCCTGCTCGGCACTTCCGATCGCTGCCTCAGCCTCACGCTTTCTCTGCTCGATGCCCTTCGTCACACCGCGCGATTCTGCGTCACTGATCTGTCGGTCAACATCTTTTTTCGCTCTGCTCATGCCCAGTGCAATGCCCGCGGCAGCACCGGCGATCAGCGCGATGATAATGAAGAGAACGGCAGTCGGGTTCGTGAGTGCCATCATAAGGGTAGAAAATGCCATGCTTACGATTTCCTCCTAACACGATCAAAATGATGGTACCTGTCCGGTACGATATGTATCATTTGATTTCGCGGCAGGAAGCACGCCGTTGGATGATTCCTTTTGACGTTTCATCATGATGCTCTGAGCCCTGATCTGTTTCTCTGCGGGCTCTCTTTATCAAAGCTGCGCCCGACCCTGACATCGGTGCAGCGGAACAAAAATGGAACGGGATCAACAGCGGCATCTGCCGCAAAACACCATCGGAAGCCGACAAAATGCCATGACTTCCGGTGCAATGCAATAATACACAAGATTATTATACCGCATTTTCAACGGAAAGTCAAGGCATTTTTCATATTTTCGTTATTCGGTGACGGTGACGGCGCCTGCATCGGCGAACAGAGCGGCAAAGTGCTGCTCCGTATCGTGTCGGATCAGATAAGAGGAGTCGACCAGCACGGGGGTATACACCGTTCCGGGGACAGCAGTCTCCGGGACCGTCAGGTCATACTCCATCAGCACTGCTTCCGCAGGGATCACCGTATTATGACCGTCATATGTGGACCAGACTGCGGAATAAACGCCGTCCGTGCTGCTGAGATTGAACAAAGCAGTCGACGTATCGAGATTGAATCTGCCGTTCGCAACGACCGGTGCCGGTGCTGCGGGTGTACTATTATAATACCAAAAGAGCTGCACGCCCGCATAGCGCACGGGCTCCTGTACCGTGACACGGATATGCACGGTATCGCCGGGGCGCGCAGATGTCCCGCTGACGGAGAGCAGCAGCTGATCGGTGAACGGGCGCTCCGCAGAGACAGTCGTCGATTCGGCGGTTTGCGCCGCTGTGGTCGATGCCGTCGACCGGCTCTCTGAGTCGGACACGGTCTGCTCCGTCGCCGAAGCGGTCGGCTCCTGCGTCGTCACGGCAGAATCGCTCACAGTGACGGGCGCGTCCGTCGCGGA
This sequence comes from Oscillospiraceae bacterium, assembly GCA_016288755.1. Taxonomy (GTDB): domain Bacteria; phylum Bacillota; class Clostridia; order Oscillospirales; family Ruminococcaceae; genus Firm-04. The sequence continues at coordinate 9,881 of JAEELE010000102.1, read as the reverse complement.
GGTCGTCACCGCGGTCGGTGCCGTTGACGCCAAGGTCGTCTCCGAATCAGTCTGTCCGGTCGTCTCCGTCGGAGCGGTCGCTGCATCGGTCGATTCGGTTTCGGTCTGAGTGTCCTGCGCGGAGTCGGTCGGCGCTTCGGTTTCGGTCGTTTCTGTCGTGGTGCTGATCTCTGTCAGCTCCGCAGACAGCGACGTGACCGCTTCGGAGGACTCCCCGCTCTGTTGATCGGCGCGCGGCAGTCTGCGAAGCACGGCGAAATAGCCGAATGCCAGCGCCGCGACCAGACAGGCGGCGAGCACCGTTTCGGCGATATGGAGGGAGAAACGCTGCCCTTTCACGGGCGAAGCCGCACTGTCCGCAATGTCTGCGTGCTCTGAATGCTGCTGCAGAATGCGCTGCTCAACGGCATCGCGGCGCGCGGGCTGCATCGTAAACCGGGACCGCAGCCCGGCAAGGCGCTGCAGATCCTGATCGGTCGGCTTCATGGGGCATCCCTCCTCTCAAGCGCTTTGCGGAGCAGCTTGCGTGCGCGCTGGATCCGCGTGCGGACGGTGCTCTCCTTCAGCTTCAAAATGGATGCAGTCTCTGTGACGGAAAAGCCCTGCACAGCAAACAGCAGCAGCGGCAGCCGATAGCGCTCCGGCAAGCCGTACAGCGCAGTGAGCGTCTCGCTGAGCCTGCTGTCCGGCTGTTCTTCGGCGGGCTCGCTGAGCTGATCGATTTCCGTCCGGCGGGTGCGGACCCAGCTTTTCAGCAGATTTTTGCAGCGGTTGCGCACGGCAACGGTCAGCCACGCGCGCGCGTGTGCGTCGTCCTCAAATCGCATGTCGGTCTCCAGTATTTTCAGAAAGACATCGGCAGCGGCATCCTCCGCATCCGCAGGCACACGAAGAAAGGAGAGTGCGATGCCGTATACAAAATCCGCGTGTCTGCGGTAGAACGCAGAAAACGCTTCGTTTTCTTCGGTGCTGCGCATCTGACACTCCTTTCTGCGGGCATTTGCGCCCGAATCTGTCCCTGTCACCTGATTCACAATTTTTCGCTGAAAATGTCCCAATGCGCAGAAAAAATCGGCGATATGCACAATATCAGAATATACTATTTATGCAAAACGCCGATTTTCGGAAAATATTGAGACAAAACGCGGATTGGATTGTGAAATAGATACACGGCGAAATCCATCGCCGCTGCGCATCTGTACCCCATCTGACTGCATCAACCGTCAACAACAATGAAAAAGCGAGGTATTCTCCATGAAAAAGCAAATCATTTCCACAGTATCGGCGCTCTGCGCAGCCGCAGTCTGCTGCTGTGCGCTGACCGCGGTCCATGTCAGTGCCGCAGACTTTCAGCGCATGGGCGACATGAACAAAGACCTCTGCGTCGACGCAAAAGATGCGATCTCCGTTCTGCAGATCAGCAATCTCCAGATGATCGAAGCAGAGGAGGCAGGCGTCAGCGCCGAGAACTGCACCGGCGATATCGACATGAACGGCTCGATCGAGCCCAGAGACGCAAACGCCATTCTGCAGTATTTCAACCGCACGCTGATCGGGCTCCAGCCGCTCTGGGCGGACATCCGCGAGACCTCCTACGTCGACGGCATCTCTGAGGCGAATCCGGACAATCCCTTCACGCTCACCGGGCTCTATATCGAGATCGGCTGCGCTGCGGGCGCTCCGGGTGAGGAGGTCACTGTGCCGGTCTATGTCGCCGGCTGTAAGCGGCTTGCAGGCTTCCAGTATTATCAGAGCACACCTGACGCGCTGACCATGACCGGCGTGAAGGCGTACACAAACGAACTCGGTGAGCAGCCCTCCGAATCGGTGACCAACCCTGAAAACGGCGCGATCGTCTGGACGACCTTTGACGGGCACGACATCCAGATCGCCGACGGCTATCTGCTCGCGGAGTACACCTATCTGATTCCTGAGGATGCCGAGCCGGGCACCAATTACACCGTCACCGCGGACACGGAAACCAATCTCTTCGTCACGCAGGACTGTGTCTACAATTCCATCGACGGACGCTATCAGTATACGCTGCTCGACGGCGTCATTCATGTAAATTGAGCGCTGTTCATCCTTTCTGCTGACTGCGGGTTTCCGTGACCCGCAGTCCTTTTTATTCCGGAGCACTGCCGTAAAATTCGGGAATAAAGCTCTCGGACGCCGCCTCACCCTCCTGAATCAGCGCATGTGTCAGCCCGATCTGCTCGGCATAGCGCACGACCGAGGCGTATTCATGCGCCGTCACGCGGCGGGAGAGCAGCGGGTCACCCTGCACCTGCGGCATCGGCGTATACTGATTCATGATGCTGACACCAATCGCATCGCCGTAAGTTTTGTGCAGATACCACAGCACCTGCCGCGATTCCTGCGCATGCCCGGGCAGCACCAGATGCCGCACCTGCACGCCGCGCAGCAGCATCCCGTTTTCATCAAATATCTGCTCCGGCTGCTGGCGCACCATCTCTGCGAGCGCTGCCTTTGCAGCCTCCGGGTAATCCGGCGCGTTGGAATATGCCGCAGCTGTCTGCGGCGAGAGATATTTGAAGTCGGGCAGAAAGATATCGACCAAGCCCTTGAGCATTTTCAGCGCAGACACGGATTCATAGCCGCCGGAATTCCACACGACCGGGATCCGCAGCCCGCTTTCACGCGCTGTCCGCAGAACGGGCACAAGCTCCGCCGTGAAGTGGCTCGGCGTGACAAGATTGATATTGTGCACGCCCTTCGACTGGAGCGAAAGCATGATTCCGACCAGCTCCGCAGGGGTCACATCTCTGCCGATATGGCTGACGGCGATCTCGTGATTCTGACAGAACACGCAGCGAAGACTGCATCCGCTGAAAAAGACCGTGCCCGACCCGCACGACCCGCTGATCGCAGGCTCCTCCCAATAGTGCGGGGCTGCACGCGCGATGCGCAGGGTCCGGCTTTCTCCGCAATAGCCCGTGTGCCGATCGCGGTCGACCAGACAGCGCCGCGGGCAGAGCGCACATTTCTGCGGCATCGGGATATTCCCTCCTTCCGTTTGCGGAAAACCGTTGCTTTTTCCGCAGAAATCCGGTATAATAGAGCCGGAGGTGGTTGTATGACGATCACAGAGCGCTTATTTGCGCTGGCTGACGAAAAAAATGCTGCATTCACGGCAAGGCTTGCGCCCGATCTCCCCGCGGACCGCTTTCTCGGGGGACGCACGCCCGATCTGCGCGCACTCGCCAAGGAAATCAACGGGACAGCGGAGGCGGAAGCCTTCCTCCGCACGCTGCCCCATTTCTATTTTGATGAAAACCAGCTGCACGCCTTTCTGCTCTGCTGCATCCGTGATTTTGACGGCTGCCTCGACGGCGTCAACCGGTTTCTGCCCTATATCGACAACTGGGCAACCTGCGACCAGCTCTCCCCTGCCGTCTTTCGTCGGTATGCAGAAAAGCTGCTGCCGCACATCGACAGCTGGCTTCGCTCTGAACACTGCTACACGGTGCGGTTTGGCATCGGGATGCTGATGCAGCATTTCCTCGATGCGCGCTTTTCGCCGGAATATCCGCAACGGCTGGCACAGCTCGAAAGCGGCGAATACTATATCAATATGGAGCTTGCGTGGTATTTCGCGACAGCTCTTGCCAAGCAGCCTGACGCGATCCTCCCCTATTTCACCGAGCGCCGTCTCCCGGAATGGGTGCACCGCAAGGCGATCCAGAAATCCGTTGAGAGCCGCAGAATCCCGGAGGAGACCAAGGCACTGCTCCGCACGCTCCGGCAGAAATAGTCAGTCCGCGTTGAGAATGTCGATCTGGCAGCTCCGCATCGTTGCGAGGGCTGCCTCGTGCGCCGCAGGGGTCACACCGGCACAGCATGCGGCATCTACTGCGATCGCAGTCTCGGGATAATGCGCCTTCAGCAGCAGCGCATTCGACACCACACAGATATCGGTGCACAGACCGATCACTGTGAAGCTGACGGGTCCGCCGTCGCTCAGCACGCGGATGATCTGCGGAAGCTGCACGGAGCCGAAGGTCGGCTTCTCGACCGCGGTATACTTCTTTCCCGCGAGTGCCTCCTTGATTGCCGGATGCAGCTCCCAGCCCTCGGTCTCCCGGATGCAGTGCGGCACGGGGAGCTTTTTGCCCTCAGCCGTGTCGAGGTAATTCTCCTGATGCGTGTCGAGGGTCACGACGATCGGTCCTTCCCAGCTGCGGATACGCTCCGACACTGCACCGAGGATCGCAGCCGCCTCCGGTGTGCCCAGCGCCCCGTCGACAAAGTCGCGCTGCATGTCCACTACGATCAAAAAATTCTGCATGATATCCTCCTTATCGCCTATTGCAAATGCCGATGAACTGCTGCTCACCGGCATTTTTCGGTATTATGCATGCTTGTAATTCTTATAGAACAGAATATCAAGCCCTTTGAGCAGAAGCTCATCGTCGATCACGATCTCATGGCGGCAGTGCGGAATGATCAGCGGTGCAAGCCCGCCGCTTGCAACCACGACTGCACTGTAGCCGAGCTCGTCGAACATGCGGTCGATCAGCGCGTCCATCGCGCCCGCGTTGCCGTAGACAACACCCGCCTGCATACACTCGATCGTGTCGGTGTGGATGACGGTCTCCGGCGCCTTGAGCTGAATGTGCGGGAGCTGTGCGGTCCCCGATTCCAGCGACTGCAGCGCGATCGCAACGCCCGGATAAATGATGCCGCCGATGAAGCACTTGTTTTTGTCAACAACGGTCATGGTCGTCGCCGTGCCCATGTCGATGATGATGGACGGCGCGCCGTAATACTGCACTGCGGCGACCGCACCGACCACTAGGTCGGCACCGGCACTGGGCGGCAGAATGTTGATCCCGGTCTTCATGCCGGGTCCGACGACCATCGGACGGATGCCCGTCAGCTTCCGGATTGCCTGAAAGAGCAGATCGGTCAGCGGCGGAACGACCGACGAGATGATCGCGCCGTGCAGCGCCGTCACGTCGATCTGATGCAGCTCGAGCACAGCCTTGCAGCTCACGAGAAATTCCAGATCGGTCTTGTGCCGGTCGGAATACATCCGCTCGACAAACTCGACCTTGTGGTCGTTCACACAACCGATGCAGATATTCGAGTTGCCGATATCAATGGTCAGTATTTTCATATTCAGGCTCCCTGACTACCGACATCCGCACCGGCATTGCCGTGCTCAATGATGTTAAGGATCTGTACGATGGCAGTGCTCAGCACCATGTTGATGACGAGCTCAATGACGAAATTCAGACCGACAAATCCGAAGAGGAAATATGCGCCGACGTTCTCATAGCCGGCACCTGCGCCCCAAGCCTTGACGGTATCGAGGAAAAACACGAGGCAGCCGAGCAGAAACACTCCGGTGTTGACGACAGGGCATGCAATGCCTGCGCAGATCACACCTGCGAGCTTCGACTTCCTTGCGAAGAGCCGATAGACCAGACCTGCCGCAATGCCGGCGAGTGTGCCCTTGAGCACGCACAGAATGATCGTGGGCGCCACCTTGACCGCGAGGAACGGTCCGGCGTCACCGCTGAGCAGCACCATCACGCCGAAGACCAGCCCGAGCCAGCCGCCGGCCTTCCAGCCGTAGAGCGCTGCACCGATGACCATCGGGGCGAGCACCAGCGTGATGCTGAACGGTCCGAATTTGATCGCGCTTGCAAATGCCTGCAGCACGATGACGATTGCGGTCAGAATGCCCATTCCGACCAGAGTCTTTGTGGTTTGATTTTTCATAGAAACATCCTCCTCCTGTTATCATTCCCGACCTTCGGGATACAATACAAGCACGAGCAAAGCCTCGAGCGGGCTGCACAGTCTGTTCTCCTCGATCAGATCTTCGGCGGGAAGTATCCGTCTCAGCACACTGTGTGCCCGAATTCAGTATAGCACAAAACGGCTGCTTTGTCAAGTATTTCCGCGCAGTTTTCCGCGCGAATCTGCAGGTCAGCCTGATTTTGCACCGGAACGGGCACAAACGGACCGGCATCGCGGCTTATCACGGCAGTTCGCAGCCGCTGCCGGTCAAAGCATATCACAGGTTCGGGGGATTCCCCTGTTCCGGCGACGGCATTATGCGATCCGGAATGATGATGTCATAGACAGCAAGCCGATTTGTTGTATGGAATGTTCACCGGGATGCAGGCACTCTTACAGTCTGGCAAATCACATCGGCAATGAGGGTGCTTCGGTTCTCTCATTTTTCGGCTGCTTCCCCTGCCGTTGTGACAGCATCAGGGATTTTTTCATCGTTATGCATTGCATTTGCCGGCGTAATATGGTATACTGGATACATAGAAACGCTTCTGATGAAAGCAGAATCAACGTGGGGGTATTGCATATGAAACTGAAACAGCTGATCGCGCTTCTGACCGGTGCAGCCGCGGCACACTGCACGATGCTTTCCGGTATGCCGCTGCCGGAGGTCTCGGGCTTGCAGAACGCATCCGGGAATATTTCCGCGGAAATCGGACTAGTCGGCAATCTCATCTGCACGCCGGACAGCGACACCGCAGACCGTGCCGCGCTGCAATGGGCAACTACCCTCGATGCAAGCGGCTATGTGCTGTATCGCTCAACCGATGCAGAAACAGGCTATACGCCGATCTATGAGGGCTACGGCAGCTCCTTTGAGGACGACGGGCTGACGGTCGGCACGGAATATTTCTATCAGCTCAAAGTTCTGACGGCGGACGGCGCACAGTATTCCGGCGTGCGCTCCATAACGCCCTGTTCAGTTCCCTCCGGTCTCAGTATCTACGACAATCAGAAGGGAAGCAGTCTGGTCTATGAAACAAGCGGTTACAAGGTCGGCGATACCTATTACAGCTATGCGCTGAAATCGCACGGAAACGGCGATATCTATCTTGAAGAGACGACTTCATCGGACGGAAAGCGCTTCGGCAATGCGCGAAACGCCGCCGATTCCTCGCAGAATGACGCGCTCGCAAGCTGCAAGATCGAGTCGGTGCATATTGAATATCTGCCGTGGGCAAATAAGGTAGTTGTCTGGGCGCATTGGGAAAAGCCAAGCGGTTACAGCGACGGAAAGGCACTTGTCATCACGGGCACGCCGGGCGGGCAGTTTACCGTACATCATGTTTATAACCCGCTGGATATCGAGGTGCGCGACATGGCGATCTTCTTTGACGATGACGCCGCGCACACGGGCTACCTGATCGCAGCGGCGAATACAAAGGGACAGGGCGCCAATGCGACCATGTATATTTTCCGCATGAATGCGGATTACAGCGGCGTGACCGAGATCGTTCAGAAGCTGTTTCCCGATCAGTACCGAGAATTTCCGAATCTCATCAAAAAGAACGGCTATTATTTCCTGTTCACCTCGCAGGCGGCGGGCTGGTATCCGAGCAGCGGCGCCTATGCGGTCACGGACGATATTGCCGGTGCATGGAGCGATCTGCGTGCGATCGGCAACACATCGACCTTCTCGTCGCAGTCGGGCTGGATCGTCAATTTACAGGATCAGAATTATATGATGCACGCTTACCGCTGGCTGCATTCCGCCGATTCGAGCGGCACAACGCTCTGCCCGCTCTATTTCGACAACGGCTTTGCGTTCTACGACTATTATCCGTCGTTCCGCTACAGCACAAAAACCGGTGCACTTTTTCCGGAGCAGCAGGGGCAGCTTCTCTCGCAGGATAAACCTGCGTTCTCATCGCTGGCGGCACAGGGCAGCCGTGCGCCGTGCAAGGCATTTGACGGCGATTACCGAACATCGTTTTCCTCGGTCGAGGAAACAAAGGCTTGGCCGTTCACGCTGACGGTCGATCTTGAGCGCGTCTGCGATGTGAAGAACATACAGATCTCGTGGTATATCTGCAAGGGCTCCGAGGGCTATTATGCCTATACGGTCGAAGGGAGCACCGACGGGCAGAGCTGGACAACGATTTACGACCACAGCGACAAGAACCGCGAGGCGGTCTCGAAAACCTACGGCTTCAACAGCAATCTGATCTCGGGCAGGGCGCGGTATGTGCGGCTGAATGTCATAAGCGCAACGCTGCAGAACAACCCGAACAACAACTGGTATAATCCCGCGATCTACGAGGTGAAGATCTACGGCGAACCGCTCGGTGAAAGCGAACACCGCATTCGCTCCGCGGCATTCGATTTTGAGCAGACAAACGGAAAAACCGTTCCCGATATCACCGGGAACGGCAACGATCTCACGCTCTACGGCAAAACCGCGGTACAGAACGACCCCGAGCGCGGCAATGTGCTGTATTTCGGCGGCACGGCAGACGATTACGCGGCAATCGCGCCCGGACTGCTCGACGGCTGCCGGGAATACACAGTCTGCATGGACGCAAAATCCGCATCGGAGGGCGATTTCTTCACCTTTGCAGCCGGACAGGATCAGGACAAATATGCATTTTTCAAGATCGCAAAGGATCATTTCCGCTTTCAGACCACGGTCAATACATGGCGCGGCGAAACCGGTCTGCGCTATGATCTCGATGCAGCACAATGGCACAGATATGTATTGGCCGTGACGCCGACCGCGTGCAGGCTCTATGTGGACGGAAAGCTCGCCGCGGAAACGGATACGCTGACGACCTGCCCAGCGGACATGGGCAGCAATCTGAAGCTGCTGTTCGGCAAGTCGTTTTATCCCGAGGACGTCGGCTATGCGGGATATCTGGACAATATCGCCGTGTATTCCTACGCGCTCAGCGAGGCGGAGATCACAGGCGCCGGACAGAAGGGCGACGTCAATGCGGACGGCACGGTGAATGCCGCAGATGCCGCCTTGCTGCGCGATTATCTCATCACGAAAACTCGCACGCTCCCCGACTGGCAGGCAGGTGACATGGACGGCAGCGGCAGACTGAATGCTGCCGATCTCACATTGCTGAAACGGATGATCATGAAATAGCAGAAACGAGAGTTCTCATACTGCATGGATGCTTCATTCCGGGGCGGTCTGTGCGATAATGAAAAACAGAAAGACGGGGGATCCGGGAAGCGCTCCGGACAAACGATACAAAGATGAAGGCAGGCGCAGCGGTGAGCGTTATGATCGCAGTCACCAACTCGCTGCTCTGCGGTTTTTCATCCGGCGGACAGATCATGCAGACCGTTCTTGCAGTCTGCGGTCTGTCCGGGATGCTGAGCGTGGTCTATGTCTTCCGGTGGTTCGGCGAATCGGCAAAGGGATAGGCAGTGCATATCGGAAAGGGAGAACGATCATGAGAATCAACGAATATCATTCGCTGGAAGAATTTTTGAGCGAATACATCGGTGTATGGAATCCGTCAGGCGGTCATTGGTTTGGTCTGGATATCAGATATAACGGCGTTACATATCGCCTTCATACCGGTAAAATGTATCGTCAGGAGGCGACGGAAGAGAAGAAGTGTTTGGCATCTATCGGCTGATCAATGAAACCGCCGATGATTCCAGCTATACCTTGCTCGGCAAATATGCAGATATGAACGACATGTTAGAAAGCACTGTGATTGACGGGCGAAAATTCAGAGACATTATTATGGATGACACGACAGAAATACTTGGGAAAGACTGAGCTCAGATGCCGCATACCCACAAAGCACCTGTATCGGGTGTCAAATCGCTGTTTTTGCCCAGAAAAATCCCGACAAGCCTTGCGGTTTGCCGGGATTTCGTGTTTCAACGCATTTACGCTGTTTTCAGCTTATTTCATAGCCTCTTCAACAGCAACTGCGCAGGCAACGGTAGCGCCGACCATCGGGTTGTTGCCCATGCCGATCAGACCCATCATCTCGACGTGTGCCGGAACGGAGGAGGAGCCTGCAAACTGTGCGTCAGAGTGCATTCTGCCCATCGTGTCGGTCATGCCGTAGGATGCCGGACCTGCTGCCATG
>JAEELE010000101.1 GCA_016288755.1 Oscillospiraceae bacterium | reverse complement strand
GATAAGCAAGTCGTTTAGTCACACACAAAACAGTCCTTCTTTTTGTATATCATTGGTTTTATCTGTTTATGAACCACTATATTTAGAAAAGCTATTGGTATCGGTACAATATATAGCAGGTGTAGGGACTGAACAGTTACTATTCCTCTATAATTTCCAGAACAGCACCTGCTTTTTGCAATTTCTGAAGAAACGTGTAAAACCTTCTGAGCCACTTATCTTCATTGAAATCTAATTCTTCTAAGTACATCCAATCATTGGCATCCATGTCAAATTCAAATGCAGGTTCACCTGCTTCAATATGCTGCTTGATGCCGCCCATCGAAAGATCCGGCATAAATTCCCGAATCATCTTGATATACTTTACGGTATTGCTGTCTTTATGTATAATCACTTTGATAATGTACATCTAGATAGATTCTCCTTTTCGAAAATTATGATTCAATGGCTCGATTTGTTAAAAGAACTACGCATTCTGTATGCGCCGTCCGCGGAAACATATCGACGGCGCGGAGCGTATCGGCAGTGTAGCCGCGCCCGCAGAGATACGCCGCATCTCTGGCGGCGGTCGCGGGATTGCACGAGATCATGACAATGCGCTGCGGCGCCATCTGCACGCAGGCATCGAGCGTGACCGCATCGCAGCCCTTTCGCGGCGGGTCGAGCACGATCAGATCGGGGCGCCTGCCCTCTGCGGCAAATTTCGCCGCGATCTCGCCCGCGTCGCCGCAGAAGAATTCCGCATTGCCGATGCCTGCGCGCTCTGCGTTCTCCCTTGCATTTTCGACCGCCTGCGGCACGACCTCCACGCCGAGCACCTTACCCGCCGCATCCGCCATCGAGAGCCCGATCGCACCGGCACCGCAGTAGAGGTCAAGCAGCAATTCATCCGGCTTCGGATCACCGAGCCGCTTTGCCTCTGCATAAAGCCGCTCCGCCTGTGCGGTGTTGACCTGATAGAAGCTCTGCGGGCTGAGCCGGAGCGGGATCCCGCAGAGCGTGTCGCCGACCGTTTCGCTGCCGCAGAGACAGCGCGTCTCCTCGCCGAGAATGACATTCGTGCGCTTGGGGTTCACATTGAGCATGACCGACCGGATATCGGGGAATGCCCGCATGAGCGCCGTGCCGAGCGCACGCAGCGCCGATTCGGCAGCGCCCGTGCATGCTGCCGTGACAAAGCAGACCATGATCTCGCCGCTGTGATACCCGCGCCGCAGATAGAGATGCCGCATGACGCCAGTGCCGCTCTCCTCGTCATAGGGCGTGATGACTTTGCTGTCCGCGAGCGCAGCTTCGCAGAAGCGCACGATCTCGCCGAACACCCTCGGCTGGAGCACACATTCCGCGACCGGGATCAGCCGGTGCGAGCGCGCTGCAAACAGCCCGAACCGCAGCCTGCCGGTCTCCGGGTCGGCGCCGCAGGGATACTGTGCCTTGTTGCGGTATCTGTCCGGGCTCTCCGCGCCGAGGATCGGCAGAATCTGCCGCGGCGTGATGTGCCCGAGCCGCTGAAAGGCGTCGCTGACGATCTGCTGCTTGATGCGGCATTCCGCCTCATAGCGGATGTGCCGGAACACACAGCCGCCGCATTTGCGGAAATCCGCGCAGTCGACTGCGATCCGTTCGGGCGAGGGCGTGTGCAGCTTCTCGATGATCCCGTAGGCATAGCTTTTCTGCACCTTGACGACCCGCGCATCGAGCCGGTCGCCGACCGCCGTTTGCGGCACAAATACGGCAAGACCGCAGAAGTGCCCTACGCCGTTGCCTTCTGCGGTCATACCGGTAATTTCCAGTGGAATGATCTGATTCTTGCGGACTGCCGCCGCCTGCTGCTTCATCGCTCAGCCGAGCTTTGCGCCGCAGCCCGGGCAGAAGCTCTCGGAGCTGTTGAGCTCTCTGCCGCAGTTGGGGCAGAATGCGCCCTGCGGCTTGCCGCCGTGCTGAATGCCGCGGTTGATCTCCGCCATGGCGGCGCGCAGGTCGGTGATGCGCCCGATCAGACCGTTGATCTGCTCCATCGAGCTGACGCCGTTGATCGAAGCTTCATATTCCGCCATGCCGAGCAGCCGGTATGCCTCGTTGAGCTTGGCGCGGAGCCTTGCGCGCTCCACATAGCTGCGGGAATTGCCGATCGCATCGGCGGTTCTCTGGGTCGCGTTGTCGAGCACCGAGCGCAGACCGTTCATTGCATCATCAATCATCATAATAGTAGAATCTCCCTTCGTATTATACTGTTATCATATGCGGGCAGCGGGCAGATGCTCACTGCTCGAACTTCCACGGGGAACCCTTTCTGTCGTGCTTGTTGTCCGAGACGGTCGTCTTGTTCATCATCACGGAGAAAAGGATGATATTGAGCAGCGTGATCGCGCCGCAGATGACTGCTACGATCCAGAACTTGATCTTGAACACGAAGATCAGCAGGATGAAGGCGACCACCTGTGCAATGACGCTGAAGAAGGTGATGCGCTTGACGGTCATCCAGGTCTTGTAATCGGACTGATACTTGGTCAGCAGCGGTCCGATATAGGACTGGGTGAATCTCGCAAAGCCCTTTTGCTCGCCCTTGATTCGGGCGGCTGCCTTCTTGGACTTGCTGCCGAGGAAGATGCCCCAGATCAGATCGCGCAGGATCGCGTAGTTGACGAGCGTGAGACCGATCGGGAGCAGCGAGAGAAGAATAGAACGGGCATCCATAGTTTTTTACCTCCAGTTGTTTATGGCTTGCGCGGTTACCGGCGCAGAACCTTTTTGACAGTCATCATGAGCGGCGAGAAATTGACCGCCGCGAGCAGCAGGAATCCTGCGCCCTCCAGCAGCGCGACCGCCGCCGTCGGGAAGGGGCTTTGCAGTGCGGGATCGGTGCGGTGGATCACCATGCTCATCCCGAAGAGTATGATCAGATTGAGCACGAAGCGCCAGTGCCTGACCTCGAAGGGGATAAACCGCCTCGTGTCGAACACGCGGACGAGATAGCAGACCAGATAGCTTGCCAGCGTCGCGGCGATCGCGCCGTGTACGCCGTATTCTGCGATGAGGAAGCCGTTGAGGCAGAGATTGAGCAACGCCGCGACCAGACTGGTGTAGAAGCTGTTCTTTGTATGCTTGGAAACGGTGTAGATGCTTGAGAGAAACTGGTTATAGCACATGAGCAGCACCGCGATGACCAGCACCGGCGTATAGAGATAGGCGCGGGCATAGGCGGCGTCGCGGGTCTTGACGACCAGCAGATCGGACAGCGGCCGATCGAAGGCGATGATGAACCCCGCGGCGAGTGCGAGCATCGCCTGATAGGCGTCATACACCTGCGTGTAGAATGCCGAGCGCTTTTTTGAGCCGTTCTCGGCGATCGCGCTCATATTCCACGCCTGATAGAACACGGTCGAGACCATCGAGATCAGATTCGGGATCTTCGCAGCCGCGCCGTATACACCGGCGTCCGAGGGCGTCATGATGTGCCGGATGAAGAGCCGGTCGGAAAACCCCGTGATGATCCAGAGGACCGCCGTCGGAATGAGCGGCAGCGAGAAGCGGAGCATCGTTTCGAGCAGCTCCCTGTCCACAAAGCGGAACGAGAAGAACCGCGAGTGATCAGCGATCAGCCAGACCGTGAGACCCGAGAGCAGGTCCGAGAACATGATCGAGAGCATGAAGCCGGTGATGCCGAGCTTCAGCCACGCGATGAAGATGATGTTGAAGACGAAGAGCGAAAGCGTGCAGGCGATGCCGTCTGCGGCATAGAGCGTGACATAATTGCGCGCGCGGGCGAACTGCGTCGAGAGCTGCCGGAAGCAGGAGATCAGCACATAGCCGACGAGCAGCAGCACATAGGGGCGGATATCCGCGTAGAGCAGCAGCAGCGGCGAGAGCAGCAGAAAGACCGCGCCGCCTGCCAGCAGCACCGTCACTGCGTTGGAAAAGACACTCTCCCTCTCGTAGTTCCGGTCGAGCCCGTAGCGGATGATCGCATCGGTGATCGAGAAGCTGACGACCGGAATGAGGAGATTGGCGCACATCTCGAGGATCTCCTTGGTGTTGAAGAGCGCGGTGTCGAGGTTGGCGGTATACAGGCGCGTCAGCAGAAAGGCGAGCAGCTTGGAGCCGAAGCTCCCGACCGCAAAGACCATCGTGTTGAGCGCGAGCCGTTTGTATTTGTTCATGAATCAGGTCCTTTTCAGTTTGTTGTGCCGTTGTGCACAACTGAAACAGTGATACATCCTATATTATATCAGAATTTCGCCGTTTCGTCAACCGGTTTTGAAAATATTCGCATTCCGTTTTTCGGCGCCGCGGAAAAGAATTCATTTGACAACGCGGCTTATTTATGGTATACTGTATCTGTATGCACCTGATACAGATTCAAACAGGAGGTATCAACATGCTTTCAGATATTGAGATCGCACAGTCCGCCGTCATGCGTCCGATCACTGAGATCGCAGCGGCAGCAGGCATCCCGGACGACAAGCTCGAGCAGTACGGCAGATACAAGGCAAAGCTCGACCTGTCTTTGCTGGACCGCACCGGCGAAAACGGCAGGCTCGTGCTCGTCACCGCGATCACCCCGACCCCCGCGGGCGAGGGCAAGACCACGACGACCATCGGGCTCGCCGACGGGCTGAAGCGCATCGGCAAGCGCGTCACGGTCGCACTCAGAGAGCCGTCCCTCGGACCGGTCTTCGGCATCAAGGGCGGCGCGGCAGGCGGCGGCTATGCGCAGGTCGTGCCGATGGAGGATATCAACCTGCACTTCACCGGCGATTTTCACGCGATCGGCGCCGCGAACAATCTGCTTGCGGCAATGCTCGACAACCACATCTATCAGGGCAATGCACTGAACATCGATCCGCGCACGGTCACATGGAAGCGCTGCGTCGACATGAACGACCGTCAGCTGCGCTTTGTTACGGACGGGCTCGGCGGAAAGATCAACGGCGTGCCCAGAGAGGACGGCTTTGATATCACGGTCGCCTCGGAGATCATGGCGGTCTTCTGCCTCTCCGATTCGATCAGCGACCTGAAGGAGCGGCTCTCGCGCATCGTCGTCGCCTACACCTACGCGGGCGAGGCGGTCACGGCAGGGCAGCTCGGCGCCGTCGGCGCCATGGCAGCACTGCTCAAGGACGCCTTAAAGCCCAATCTCGTGCAGACGCTCGAGGGCACGCCTGCGCTCGTGCACGGCGGTCCCTTTGCCAATATCGCACACGGCTGCAACTCCGTGCTCGCGACGAAAATGGCTCTGAAGCTCGGCGATTACGCGATCACCGAGGCGGGCTTCGGCGCTGACCTCGGCGCGGAGAAGTTCCTCGATATCAAGTGCAGAATGGCAGGGCTCACCCCGTCGGCGGTCGTCATCGTCGCGACGGTGCGTGCGCTGAAAATGCACGGCGGTCTGCCCAAGACCGCACTCGGCGAGGAGAATCTCGAGGCGCTCGAAAAGGGTCTGCCCAATCTCCTGCGTCATGTGCACAACATCAAGGACGTCTACCGGCTGCCGTCGGTCGTCGCGATCAACCGCTTCCCGACCGACACCGACAAAGAGATCGCACTCGTGATCGAAAAATGTAAAGAGCTCGGCGTCAATGTCGTGCTCTCGGAGGTCTGGGCGAAGGGCGGCGAAGGCGGCGAGGCGCTCGCTGAGGAGGTCGTGCGGCTCTGCGAGGAGGAGCAGGGCGACTTCACCTACTCCTATTCGCTCGACGGCACGATCGAGGAGAAGATCACCGCCATCGTGCAGCGCATCTACGGCGGCAGGGATGTCAACATCCTGCCCGCGGCACAGAAGCAGATCGAACGGCTCACGGCGCTTGGCTTCGGCGGACTGCCGGTCTGCATGGCAAAAACGCAGTACAGCTTCACCGACGACAAGAACGTGCCCGGTGCGCCGGAGGGCTTCACCGTCACCATCCGCAACGTCAGGGTCTCGGCAGGCGCGGGCTTTCTGGTCGCGCTGACCGGCGATATCATGACGATGCCGGGTCTGCCGAAAAAGCCGGCAGCCGAGGGCATCGACGTGACTGCTGACGGCAGGATCACGGGACTCTTCTGAAGCTGCATTCATACCCTGATGTTTTGGTGAACCTGCATTCCGCGGCGCGGATGCGCGTGCGGAGGCATGAACAGGAGGTGCACCGATGAAAAATACACACAAGCTGCTCTGCGGTGCGCTCGGCATCGCGCTGATGACCGGCTGCGGCGAACAGGATTCCGCGGCAAGCCCCGGCGGCGCGGTCACGCGGCTCACGCAGCTCTCGGAGGAGAGCACGCTGACAGAGCAGAGCGTCACGACCGGCACGGAGCCGACCGTGACAACGAAGAAAACCACCGACACAGAGCCCTCCCGGACGACGGCGGCCGTCTCTGACACAGAGAGCGGAACGGCATCGACGGACAGTGCTGTCAGCACCTCCGCAACCGAATCGGACGTGCAGAGCAGCTCTGCATCCTCCGAGACGGTCTCCACGGAGAGCGAGCCCGCGCTGACGGACACCTCCACGGAGCACACCGCCACGGAGACGACCTCCACCGAGGAGCCCTACCGCGATTTCACGCTCGATGCGGCACAGCAGGCGCTGCTCGCCGAAGCCGTCATCATCGGCGACGGACAGTTTGCCGGTGAAGCCGCTGCCGGCGCGCTGCCCGATTCGGTGATCCTCGCGCTGGAGGGCATGGGCGTCTCCGATGTGTTTGAGAATGTCTTTGCGGTGCAGGAGCAGCCCTGCGGCGTGCTCGACGCGCTCCGCACGCTGCATCCGAAATACATCATCTGCGCGCTCGGGCTGAACGATATCCGCAGCGACCCGGGCGAGGAGCGCTTCGCACTGCAGTATCGGTCGATGCTCACGGCACTGCAGGATGCGTCACCCGAGGCGGATATCTTTGCGGTCTCGGCGGCACCTGCCGCGGCAGAGACCGGGCTCAACGAGCTGCTGGACCGCTACAACGGCGCACTGCACAGCATGCTCGCCGACGCGCCCGACTGGCACTGGGTCGATATCGCCCCGGAGCTGAAAAACGGTGAGAATGCGCTGAAGCCGCGCTATCACGAAGCAGACGGTCTGCACCTGACCGAAGAGGGCTTCTCTGCCTATCTCTGGCAGCTCTCCGATCAGATGCGTGCCTACACCGACCTGAATACCGAGCCCGAACAACCAAATGAATGAACGGAGGATTGAAACAGCATGGAAACGAACATTATCGGCATTCTGGTCACGATCGTCGTCTATCTCGTCGGCATGATCGCGATCGGAGCAGTATTCTCAAAGAAGAACAGGGACGTCAGCGATTTCTACCTCGGCGGCAGAAAGCTCGGACCGCTCGTCTCCGCAATGAGCGCGGAGGCATCGGACATGAGCTCGTGGCTGCTGATGGGTCTCCCGGGCGTTGCCTATCTCTGCGGCATCGCAGAAGCCGGCTGGACCGCGATCGGTCTTGCGGCGGGCACCTATCTCAACTGGCTCTTCGTCGCGCGCAGACTGCGCCTCTATTCGCAGAAGACCAATTCGATCACGATCCCGGATTTCTTCGCGGACCGCTACCATGACAGCAGCCGCGTGCTGACCGGCGTTGCGGCGCTGATCATCCTGATCTTCTTCGTCCCGTATACTGCATCGGGCTTCTCGGCATGCGGCAAGCTGTTTGAGTCGCTCTTCGGCTGGGATTACCACGTCGCCATGATCGTCGCGGCGGTCATCATCATCGCTTACACGAGCCTCGGCGGCTTCCTCGCGGCGAGCTTCACCGACCTCATCCAGAGCATCGTCATGACGACGGCGCTGGTGATCGTCGTCTGCTTCGGTGTCTCGCATGCGGGCGGCTGGGATGCCGTCGCCAATAACGCAAAATCGCTCTCCGACTACCTCTCCATGACCGTCACGCGCGGCGTCAATGCGGACGGCACTGTCTCGCAGGTCAGCTACGGCTTCATCCCGATCGTTTCGACGATGGCTTGGGGGCTCGGCTACTTCGGCATGCCGCACATCCTGCTGCGCTTCATGGCGATCGAGGACGACAAAAAGGTCAAGCTCTCCCGCAGGATCGCGAGCATCTGGGTCGTCATCGCAATGGGCGTGGCGATTCTGATCGGCATCATCGGCAACCAGCTCTCGAAGAACGGCACCATCGAGACGCTGACCACGAGCGCCGATTCCGAGACCGTCATCATCAAGATCGCGACGGTGCTCTCCAAGGTGAGCATCCCGGCTGCGATCGTCGCGGGTCTGATCTTCGCGGGCATTCTCGCCTGCACGATGTCCACCTCCGATTCGCAGCTGCTCGCAGCCTCCTCCTCCATGTCCGAGAACATCCTCAAGGGCGTCTTCGGCATAAAGCTGAGCCAGCGTGCCTCGATGATCGTCGCGCGTGTCGTGCTGATCGTCATTGCGGTCGCCGGCATCATCCTCGCATGGGACCGCGACAGTTCGGTCTTCCGTGTGGTGTCGTTCGCGTGGGCGGGCTTCGGCGCGACCTTCGGTCCGGTCATGCTGACCTCGCTCTTCTGGAAGCGCTCGAACAAATACGGCGCGATCGCCGGTCTGATCGTCGGCGGCGTGATGATCTTCGTCTGGAAGTTTGCGGTCCGTCCGATCGGCGGCGCATGGGATATCTACGAGCTGCTGCCGGCGTTCATCTGTGCGCTGATCGCGATCGTGGCAGTCTCGCTGGCGACCGCTCCGCCGGCGAAGGAGATCACCGAGGAATTCGACGCGGTCTCCGCAGAGCTCCGCAGCTGAAATCATACTGCAAACGGCGCAGCAGGTCAGTCCTGTCTGCGCCGTTTTGATGCAGACGTGCTGCCTTTTGTTTATTTTTGGCGAAACGGTTGACATTTTTATATGAATATGATACAATGGAGCTACCGGGAGAGTCCCGGGACGCTTGAAACGCATGCAAAGGAGGTTCATGATGAGAAAACGATTGAAAATAGCTGCGGCATTGCTGGCGGGTGCCGCCGTGATTGTCCTGATTCCTGCGCTGCCCGCAGGCGCAGCAGAGGGCAGCGTCACACTCTCCGAGGACGGCGTGCTGACGCTCTCGGGCGAGCTGACGCGGGAGCAGATTCTGGCTTACCGCCAAAATCCCGATGTCACCTCGATCGTAGCAGCGCCGGGTGCAGTGCTGCCGGCAGACTGTTCATATCTTTTCCAGAATACGCCGTATTATTCCGATACGGCGCACATGGAATGGGAAAATGTGCAGACTGTTGATCTTTCCGCGGCAGATGCTTCTCAGGTGACAAATGCGGAATATATGTTTGCCGGCGCAAATTACTACAGATATCCCTGCGCAGGAAAGGCAGGCTATGACAGCTCATACCGTTCGATCGATCTGCACGGTCTGAACACCTCCCGCGCCGATAATATGAGCAGAATGTTTTTTGCCTGTTTAAATCTGGCGGATTTGGACGTAAGCGGCATGGATACCTCTGCGGTCACAGACATGGAATGTATGTTTTTTAAATGCGGGAGACTGAAGGAACTGGATGTGAGCAGCTTCAGCACGTCCAAGGTCACCACAATGCATGCAATGTTTTCATATTGTTATTCGCTGACCAGGCTGGATTTGAGCAGCTTCAACACGTCCAAGGTCACCACGATGAGGCACATGTTCTCATACTGCCAAAGTCTGCGCGAGCTGGATCTGAGCAGTTTCAACACGTCCAAGGTCACCGCAATGGAGTATATGTTCTTTTACTGCCGAAGTCTGCGCGAGCTGGATCTGTGCAGCTTCGATACCTCCCATGTGACAAGCATTACCTCGATGTTTGAGCGTTGCTCTAATTTACGGCAAATCATGGTTTCTGATCGGTGGAGCCTTGCTTCTCTGCAATCCGGCTCAGATATATTCACATACTGTGGACAGCTGAAAGGCGGAAACGGCACTCCTAATTGGTATAGTAGTAATATAAGCTCGAACGTGAACCAAAGCTATTTTGCGCGCCCTGACACCCCCCGTCAGTCCGGACTGCTCACCGCGGATATCAATATCAGCGCGCAGCCGCAGGATACGATTGCCTGTGCAGGGGACACCGCGGTATTGACCGTATCGGCATGGGGCGGGGACCTGACCTATCAGTGGCAGTGCTATAATGCCGAAAAGGATGCCTGGGTCAATTCCGGGCTGGAGGGCAGCAAGACAGATTCGCTGTCCGTCCCTGCGACGTTCTCGCGCAGCGGCATGAAATATCGCTGTGTGATCAAAACGGAGTATTCCACGCTGACCACAGATGAAGCGGAGCTGACAGTCTATCCCGCGGGACAGATCATTTCGCAGCCCCAATACACTGGCGTAACGGTCGGCGAGACGGCAGGATTCAACGTCAAAGCCCTCGGCGATCCCCTCACTTATCAGTGGCAGTACAACAGCGGCAGCGGATGGAAAAATTCCGGTGCGGTCGGCGCCCGGACTGATACGCTGCACATCACTGCAAAAATGGCTTACGACGGCTATCAGTACCGCTGCATCGTCGGTTCCGAAAACGGCGAAGCGGTCTCCGAGGCAGCAAAACTCTCTGTGATCGACATTTCAATCTACGAGCAGCCCAAAAATCTGGCGATCCTATACGGAAACAGCAGCAATCTTTCTGTCAGTGCGACCGGCGATCCTCTGGTCTATCAGTGGCAGTGCAATGACGGCAGCGGCTGGAACAATATCTCCGGCAAAACCTCAAGGACACTCCCGGTGTATGCCGAATCCGCCGTCAACGGCACACAGTTCCGCTGCAAGATCAAGTCGGCAAGCATGTCAAGCTGGTATGTGATCTCTGACGCCGCAACGGTGACCGTGCTTCCGCGAATTTACACACACCCCAAAAATGTGACCGTGCCCTACGGCAGCAGCGATGACGTGTATTTCAGCTGCTCGGCAGGGGGCGTCGGGCTGCAGTATCAGTGGCAGTATGACAGCGGCTCCGGCTGGCAGAATTCCAATGCCGAGGGCGCACAGACCCAACAGATACGGATGACCGCAAACCGCAGCCGCGACGGCTATCAGTATCGCTGCGTTATCACCGATCAGAACGGCAAACAGCTGACCACCTCCGCAGCGCTGCTTCGGTTTGAGACCGGAAACGCTGTGCTGTCTGCGGACGGTGTTCTGACACTCATCGGCGAGCCGACCAGGGCGCAGATTCTGGCATACCGCACGGATCAGAATGTCACCGCCGTGGTCGCGGCAAAGGGCATGGTCCTGCCGGCGAACTGCGCAGAGCTCTTCTGGAACGGGCAGAGCGTTCGCGTAGACTACTATGATGAAGAATACTACAACGACTACTCCGATTATAAGGATCACTACTACTGGAAGAATGTGAAAACCGTTGATCTGTCACAGGCGGATGCCTCCAAAGTCACGACCATGCGGAAAATGTTCGGCTGTTTTGACGGCAGAAAGCTCGAATATTATTACCCGGATCCCTACGACGACTGGGACTATTCTGTAAGACTGATTCGATTCGGCTACAGCCCGTATACGTCGATCAATCTGAGCGGTCTGGATACCTCCCGCGTAAAGGATATGTCGGCGATGTTCCACGGCTGCACGGCGCTCACTGAGCTCAACCTGAGCGGCATCAGCACCTCCGCCGTCACCACGATGCGCAAGATGTTCTGCAAATGCACCGCACTGACCGCACTCGATCTGCGCAGCCTTGACACCGCGAAGGTGACCGAAATGACCTCCATGTTCAGCGGCATGTCCGCTGTCGAAGCGATCACGGTATCGGACAAGTGGAGCACGGCAGCCGTGACAGAGGGCAATGACGCGGATATGTTCTGCGACTGTAAGAAGCTCACCGGCGGAAACGGAACCGCATTTGACAGCACCAAGACCGACAGCAGCTATGCACGCATCGACAAGCCCGGTCAGCCCGGCTATCTCAGCGGCAATGCACAGATCATCACACAGCCGCAGAATGCGTCGGCAGCAGCAGGGAAAACCGTGACCCTGACCGTTGCAGCCTCCGGCGCGGGGCTCAGCTATCAGTGGCAGTACAACAGCGGCAGCGGCTGGAAGAAATCCAACGGCATCGGCGCACAGACCGACACGCTGACGCTGACCGCAAACGCGGACCGCTCCGG
>JAEELE010000100.1 GCA_016288755.1 Oscillospiraceae bacterium | reverse complement strand
GATAAGCAAGTCGTTTAGTCACACACAAAACAGTCCTTCTTTTTGTATATCATTGGTTTTATCTGTTTATGAACCACTATATTTAGAAAAGCTATTGGTATCGGTACAATATATAGCAGGTGTAGGGACTGAACAGTTACTGGTTTTGTTACATGACAGAGAAAAACAGACCCGGAGGCAGCATCCGGAGCCTGTCCGGCTGTGTGTGCGCGAATCCGCGACGGCTGTGCACCGTCATGAATGAATGCAGCCTCCTTCCGAAAGAAGGAGGCAGCGTTCAGAGAGGGTTGGGAGTTGTCAGATTTTACGCCTTGAACAGGCAGCGGATGAAATTGTACATCAGCGGCGTGACCGTACTGCTGTCATGACCGCCGCCCGGCACTGAAATGAAGATATTGTCTGTGCCGTGCTCCGTGAAAAGGTCTGCATAGGTCTTGGGATAATCGCCGACCATGCCGTCACTTGTGCCGCCTGCGATCATCAGGACATAGGGCGAATAGGGCGGGTCGATGCGCAGATCGTCCTTGCTCATGACGCCCGGGTGATCCATAAACTGATCCTTTGTCGGGAAGATGCCCGGTGCCGGAGCGCCCGCGCCGATATAGCCGATCTTGTCGCAGCATTTCATGCCGCAGTAGAGCGCTTCTCTGCCGCCCATCGAAAAGCCCGCGATCGCCGTGTTCTCGCGCCCGGTCTTCACCGGATAGTGCGATTCGATATACGGCATCAGGCTGTCGGGGAGGTCCTCGACGAAATTGTCGTAGCCCGGGACATCCGCCTGCCCGTTGCCGGTCTGCTTCTCGTGATTGGGGTCGGTGTACTGATTCGTGAAGACAATGATCATCGGCACTGCCTCGCCGCTCTTGAGCAGGCTGGTCGCGATCTCGCGGATGCCCATGCCGTTGACCATCGAGCCTTCGTCGCCGCCGTAGCCGTGGTTGACATAGAACACCGGATATTTCTGCGCGCTGTCATACCCCGGCGGCAGCCAGACATTGGCGCCCTTGTCGCGGTTTGCCTTCTTCGAGAAATAGGTGATGTGCTCGACCGTTCCCCCTGCCGTTCCCAGCGCGGAGGCGGGCACGCTCGTCGTGATCTGACTGCGCACCGTGTTCATGTATTCTGACGGATCCACCTGCTGATTTGCCTCCTCATACAACAGTGTGCGCTTTAAGAGCGTCAGGTCAGCAGCATTCAGTCTGCCGTTTTCGTCCATGTCTGCGGAACCGAGCACCACATTGCTCTGCTTGCCGATCAGGAAATCGCGGAGCGCGAGCACATCCGCGGCATCGACATTGAGATTGCCGTCCGCATCGCCCTTGATGACGGGGGTCGGCGGGAGCTCGCCGTTGTTCTTTGACACGCGCACCTCGTCGAGATAGAAGCTGCAGGTATCGGTATCCGTCTCAAAATAGAGCACGGGATTGCTGCCTGCCTTCACCGTGTAGGCGATCGCAGAGAGCTCGATCCACTCGCCGGACGCCGCAGTGCCGGTCGCAAAGGTGTCATAGGTCGTGTCGCTGCCGTCGCTGTACTGCATGGTCATTTTGAATTTGACCGGTTCGCCCGATTTCTGCATCACCCGTGCGGACACGTTGATGACCGAGCCCTCCGGGATGCGGCTGCTGCTGAGCGTATAGGCAATGCCGTGCCACGCGGCTGTTCTGCCGGAGACGGCTGCGGATGCGTCGCCCGCTGCCGCTGCGTCCGTTGTCACGGCGACGGTCGAGCCGCCGCGTGCGCTCCAGCCCGAGAGCCCCTTTTCAAAGTCCGAATACAGCAGGGTCGGGTCGTTCGGGTCGACGGGGTCGCTGCCCTGCCCGGAGAGATATTCGTCGATCACGTCTGCCCAGAAGAGCCCCATTTTCTCGTAGCCCGCGCCGCTGGGGTGCAGGTTGTCGCTCGACATATCCGCCATGCCGTTGAGGCAGCCGTGCACATCGGCAAACTGCACATTGTCGCCGTAGGATTCGGCGACCTTCTGCACGGTGCTGTTGTAATTCGCGACGCGCTGTGCATTGCCGCCGTAAGCGGTGAATTCCGGGATCGAGCCCATGAAGATCACGCCGTCCTGCGGCAGATCGCCGAGGATGTAGTCGATCAGGTCGTGCAGGTCGCTTTCGCAGGCGCTGAGATCGCGGTTCGCGGTCATGTCGTTCGTGCCGATGATGAGCAGCACGATATCGGGCTGTGCAGATTTGACGGCATTCTTGCTCTGCAGCTTTTCGAGCAGGCCGTTCTCGCCCCAGCTCGGGATCGGGTACTGCTGCTTGATCGTGTAGCCGCTGTACCCGGCGTGGTTGTTGTCATACTGAACAGTCTGACCCTTGTAGCTGAAGGACGCCGAATTCTGCCCCTCCGGACCGACCATGTCGAAGGTGATGCCCTTCTGCTTCAGCGCATAGTCCAGATACTTCCGGTAGCCGCCGTCCTCACCGAGCCCGAAGGTGATCGAGTCGCCGATCGGCATGATGCTGACCGGATCGAGCGCCGCGGCAGTCTGCTGCGGAATCCCCGAGGCTGCGGAGAACAGGAGTGTCAGGGCGGTCAGAAGTGCTGCTGTCTGTTTCATGAGCAAATCCCCCTTTTTTTCTGATTGGCTTACAGATCACAGCATAACGGACAAACATTATCCGATTATACCGATTATAACACAAAACAATGCCGGAATGAAATGGCGAATCTGTATAATAACTGCACATTTCAACGCTTTTGCTTGATCTCCGCGCGGCTCTGCTGAGCGGACCGAAGAGAAATGCGGAATGCGGAGTAACACGCCGCGCATTTACGCCGATGATTCTGATAAAAGCAAGCCGCACATCCCTGTATGTGGCATGTGCGGCATTTTCCGTGTCAGAAAAGCGTATCGGTTTTCCATAGCAACAGAAATGAAAGTGACGGAACTCCTCACTCCTCACTTCTAACTTCTGATACCTCATTTCTCACTTCGCCGATGCGGTTCCATTTGAAGACGAGCTTCAAAAACAGCGGCATACAAATGAAGATCAGCACATACCCGACGACCAGACTGATCAGCAGCGACGAGAGCAGCATCGGCACAAAGGGAACCGAAGCGCCGTGCGCGGTCGCCTGCCTGTAAGCGAAAAGCGTCATGGCGACCGTGACGACCGGCGTATAAACGAGGTCGGAGATCAGCGCATCGAAGAATCTTGCGCCGGGCGTGCGCGGGCGGATGCCGCATTTTGCCTCAAGCCGGTCGGTCAGCGGCTTCACCGGTACGAGCAGCCCGATCACCATGCTGATCGCGACACTGAGCAGAAAGCTGATGAGAAACCCCGGCAGCGAGAACCGCTCCGCGCGGAGACTGCCGGTCAGGGAGAGGAAAAAGCTCAGCGTCACGCCCATGAGAATATTCATCTGAATCATGATTTTTTTCATAAGCTCTCCTGATTCCGCATCTGCATCTGCTGCAGAAGCTGCTCGAAATCCTTTGCCGGCATCGGGCGGTCGAAGAAATAGCCCTGCGCCAGATCGCAGGAATTTGCCTTGAGCATCTCGACCTGTGCGGCGGTCTCGACGCCCTCTGAGATGCACTCCAGCCCCATCTCGCGCGCCATTGCCACAACATATTTGAACATGACATTGCGGCGGCTGTCGGGTGCTTCGCTGTCCTCGGGCAGAAAGCTGCGGTCGACCTTGAGCACATTCCACGGAATCTCCTTGAGGAGCGTCAGCGAGGAATAGCCGATGCCGAAATCGTCGATGGAGGTGCAGATGCCCGCCCGCTGCAGCCCGCTGACCACGCGCTTGAGATCGAGAAATTCGACGTCGGTTGTTGTCTCGGTGAGCTCGATCTCAATGAGCCCGTGCGGGACGTTGTTGCGGTCGACAATTTCGATGATGCGCTGCAGCAGGTTGTAATCCATCATGTGCTTGCGCGAGAGGTTCACGGAGATGCGCACGACCTTTTTGCCCTCGTCCAGCCAGCGGCGGATGTCCCGGCAGACATGGTCGAGCATATAGAAATCGAGGCGGCAGATCTCCATGCCCTGCTCCAGCACGGGGATAAAGTCATCCGGGCAGATCATTTCGCCGTCATGAAACCAGCGGCAGAGCGCCTCGGCACCCGCGAGCCTGCCGGTCGTGACCGAGACCTTCGGCTGATAGAACACCTGAAACTCCCCGGTCTCCAGCGCACGCGGAAAGAGCGACTGCACGCGCATGACCTTCTCCTTGCTGATGATCATTTTCTCGTCGTAAAAGACCACATCGGTGACAGTGCTGCTGCGCGCTGCCTGAATCGTCGGCATGACCTTGTCCATCACGTCGGAGGGATTGTTGTACTGGAAATCCTGCGGGATACGGTATACGCCGACGGTAGCACAGATCTGCACGCGCTCCTCGGTATGCAGTGCATCGTAGGCGATCGCCGTGCCCTTGAGATAATTCAGAACAGCATCGAGCTTTTCCTGCCGGACGATCGCAACAAAATTGTCGCCGCCCTGACGGCAGAGAATCCCGTCCTCTTCCGCTTCGCCGATCAGCAGTGCGAGCCCGTTGAAAAAGCTGTGCATGACAATATCGCCCGCACCTCTGCCGATCTGCCGGTTGACGAGCGAAAAATGCTTCAGATTGAAGTGTACGGCTGCCATGCCGCGCAGCTTGCCTGCTCTGCCCATCCGTTCCATATAGCGCAGATAGGAACGGGTATTCGGATAGTCCTCGTCGTCGCGGTAGGTCAGGCGGTCGACGACCTTCTGCAGACGGCTGCGCGAGACAAAGGTCTGAATCATCTTCATGACCAGATGTGCGCGGGCACGCTCCTCCTCGGACCACTCGGGCTCATCGTAAGCCATATACACATCGCAGACGATCACGGTCATGATGCTCGTGACCATGCGCTGCGTCGCGACCACGCGGCAGGGCTTGCCGTTGTCATAGCCGACCACAGATCTGCCTTCGTTCAGCTGCTCGAACATTTCATTGTCGTAGAAGCACGTCACTGCTTTTGCAACGCGCATGATCTCGCAGAGCTCGAGGATCGCATCCTTCACGCCCTGCTCCGTGACGGGGTCCAATGCGGACATCGTTTGCAGAAAGCGCTCCATCGCGATCGGGAAACGGTCCCCCTGCGCTTTCCCGCTCATAGCTATCAACTCCCATGTTCCGGTTGTATTGTGATTTTGCATAGTTTTATTACATTTTAACATGATTCTTTGTCGTTGTCAAGTCTTAATGCTCCGATTTGACCGCTTCCGGCGCAGAATTCACAAAAAGTTTACCAATTCGGCAGCAAAAAGCGGAGCGCCCGAACGGATACTCCGCTTTTTGCATTACCTGAGCGTGTGGGAGGCGTACCAGCTTCCCTCCTGCCGTGCATCGAGGGAGAGATAGTCGTTGTCATAGCGCTCGGCGGTGACGGAACAGCTGTATCGGGTACCGTCCGCCATGACGAGCATCAGCCCGGTCGTGCGGTGCGCATTGCTCTCGTCGCCGGGATAATAGGAGATCAGCGACTCTGTGGGCGCCGCCAGCGGGATCTCGCACTGGACAGCGCCGGGCGGGGTATCGCCGTCCGCGGTCAGATGATACTCCTTGAATGTGCTGTCATCGAGCAGGAAGGCGACCGAATGCGTGTCGTAATCGACGAACATGCACGGGTTTTCGATGCCTGTTTTGCGGATGCCGCCCGTGTGAAAGACCGTGGGCTGCACTGCAATGACCGTCTCAGCGTTGTCCGTGTAATACGCGATGCGCCTGTCGAGCGAAGCATCGGCGAGCATCTGTGCAGCAAAGCCGATCAGCACGCAGACGACCGCCCACATTACAGTACCGAACGCGATCAGCAGCAGATTCTGCCAGAAGCCCTTTTGCCGGAAGCGCCGCGGAAATGCCGCCAGCAGCACCGCCAGCAGCAGAATGACCGCGTAGGTCATGAAGGGCGTGAACAGCAGGCTCAGCGTGATCATGCCCTCCAACACCGGGTTGAGAAATCTTGCAAACAGCCCCAGAAATACCGCGATGCCGAGCACCAGCGATTTGACAGCGAGCTGCACGCCCCATGCCTTCGCAGACATTTCAGGCTTTTCAGTTGCATTTGCCATGACTGTCGTCTCCTTTTTTGATGATCGCATACCGCCGCGCTGCTCATTTCTCGAGCAGGCGCAGCAGCGGCAGCTTCCAGAAGCCCCTGCCGGTATAGGGATGCTCGCGCAGGGAAAGATTGCCGTGCGTGCTGCCGTAGAGCACGGTCGAGGGGTGCGTGAATTCGCGGAAGCCCCATTCGCCGTGATAGGCGCCCATGCCCGAATGCCCAGTCCCGCCGAACGGCACGCCCTTCACCGTCAGGTGCAGACAGACCTCATTGACGCAGCCGCCGCCGTATTGCTGCGACTGCATGACCTGCTCCGCCCATTTGCGGTCGCGTGTGAAGAGATAGAGCGCCAGCCCGTGCTCCCGCGCAGCGACCGTTTTCAGCAGCCGCCCGACCTCACCGTCGCGGAAGGGCACGACCGGCAGCAGCGGCGAAAAGAGCTCATGCTGCACGATCGGCTCGCCGATGCCGACCGGATAGATCACGGTCGGCTCGAATTTCAGTGTCTCCGGGTCGCCCCTGCCGCCGAACAGAATGCGTCCGCGGTATTGCTCCGCCTCGTCGGCGCATTTCTGATACGCCTGCTGCGAGATCAGATGCGGATATTCGGGATTCTGCAGGGGCGCGTCACCGATCTGGCGGCGGAATTCTGCCTGCAGCGCTGCGAGAAACGGCTCTGCGATCTCCTCGGCGACCGCGACCTGATTGATATTGATGCAGATCTGCCCGCTGTTGCAGAGCTTGATGAACGCGATCTTGCGGGCGGCATCGCGCAGGTCGGCATCCCTGCGGACGATGCACCAGTTCCCGGTCTCGCCGCCGAGCTCCAGTGCCACAGGCGTCAGATGCTTTGCCGCCTGCTCCATCACATGCACGCCGACGCGCGGGGAGTCGGTGTAGAAAATCTTGTCAAAGCGCTCCGCGAGGCAGAGGTCGGCGACATCGTGCCCGCCGCCGATCAGCGTGACGTATTTTTCCGGGTAGATTTCCGCGAGCATTTTCTGCATGACCGCCGTGCAGTGCGGCGATTTGGAGCTCGCCTTGATCACGGCGGTATTGCCCGCGGAGAGCGCCGCCGCGAGCACGCCGAGCGTCAGCAGCACGGGGAAATTGAACGGGCTGATGATCAGCGTGACGCCGTAGGGCATTTTGTAGACTTTCGTGCAGATGCTCGGGAAGCACTGCAGCCCGCTGAAATGCGTCTCGGGCTTTGCCCATCTGCGCAGCCCGCTGAGCATCTCGCCGATCTCCGCGATCACGACGCCGACGTCGCAGAGATACGCCTCCGCAGCCGTTCTGCCGAGGTCTGCCTGCAGCGCGGCGGTCAGCTCCCTGCTGTGCGCCCTGACGGCTGCCCGCAGACGCTTCAGCTGCCGGATGCGGAAATCGACCGGGAGTGTTTTGCCCGTGCGGAAAAATCTGCGCTGTGCGGCTGTGATGCCGCGGACCGTTTCTGCTGTGTACATGCCTGTTTCCTCCGATCGTGGGATGTATTTATTGTACCCGTTTTCCCGCCTGCTGTCAAGCGCCGGACAATGAAAAAGCAGCACAGACAGCGCTGCTGCTGTCTGTGCTGCACAGCCTGTCGAAAAAGTCCGGCGAAAGCTGGGCTTTTTCATATTTTTGTGGTATAATATAGGAGAAGGGAGCTGAACAGTATGTTGAGTGAAAACAGAGCGGAACGGAATCAGATGGAGTTTTTCTGCATAGACAGCTTTG